>NZ_JAXIOO010000004.1:0-148897 GCF_049311065.1 Arthrobacter sp. 7Tela_A1
GGCCCGCGACAAAGCGGGTCCGCGGCCGTCAGTGCTTTCCAGCCGAAGCCCTTCGCCGCAGCACTGTCAGTGCCGGGTGGCAAGATGGATAACTGCCGGATTTCCGGTGAACTGACTGCCCGGAAGGAAAGCACGACACCATGATGGGTGGCCACCACGCCGCGAGCGGCGCTGCAGCCTGGGTAGCTGTAGCCTCCACTGCCCCGTATGCCCTGGGCTGGTACCCCGTGAGCCCGCTGGGCATAGTCAGCGGAGCCCTGCTGACCGCCGGAGCCGCCCTCCTTCCGGACCTGGATCACCACAGCGGCACGATCGCCAACTCGCTGCCTCCGGTGACCAAGATCCTTGCCCGTATCACGGAACGGATCAGCGGCGGCCACCGCCGGGGCACCCACTCCCTCTTGGGCCTGGCCGTTTTCGTGGCCCTGGCCGGTGCCCTGGGTGAAATGACGACGGAGGTCCGCGGCTTTGGAACGGTCGAGATTGGAGCCGGGCTGCTCTCGGTTCTGCTGATGGGCTTTGCACTGAAGGCCTTGAAAATCGCGGGAGGTGCGGCCCGCAGCTGGCTGCTGGCGGTAGGCCTGTCGCTCTTTATTGCGCTCTACGCCCCTGAGAACAACGGCTGGCTGCCCCTCGCCGTCGGACTGGGCGTTGGCGTGCACATCATCGGTGACCTGCTGACCCACCAGGGCGTGATGATCCTGTGGCCCCTGCGCATCAAGCGCCCCCGGAAAATCGCTTCGATGCCCGTGGTTGCCAAGCTGTGGAAAACGAGCGGCTGTCTGTCACTGCCGATCATCGGCCGCGCAGGGTCATGGCGGGAGTGGGCCATCATGGTGCCCGTCTCCGTGTACGCGATCTACGGCGTTATCGAGGGCGGATTCAGCGCCCTGCGGGGCTGGATCGCCTGAACCGTTTTCCCTTCGCCCCGGCTAGCGTCCTTTTCCGGGACGACGGCGGGACGGTTTAGTCCCGGCAGCCTTGCCGGGTCTTGCCTGCTTGCCGTGTGCTGCATTGCCGCGGCCCGTTGTGGAACCGGACTGGGTTTTGCCTGCCGAACCTTGGCCCGAGCGTTCTCCGGCGGGCGAACCCCGCCTGGCCTTCTTGCCCGGTTCGGCCTGCGCGGACGGCTGGCGGGAGCTGTTCGCCGTGCGGCCACGGACAATTCCGATGAACTCTTCGACGTCGGGGTCCTCCGAGTCTTCGCTCCAGGCCACTGCTATCCGGGTGCCCGGTGCGTCCTGGACGGGCCGGGCGACGATGTCCCTGCGCGAGTGGATCCTCGCCACGGACATCGGCAGGATCAGGAGCCCGGCACCGGAAGCAACCACTTCGAGTCCCATGGCAACGCCCCCAAGGTCAGCGGGATCCATGATGTTCTCGCCCTCAAGGTCGGCCAGGGACAGTTCCTCGAACGCGGCAACCGGGTGGTCTTTCGGCGCGGCGATCACGGGCTGCTCCCGGTAGAGCGGGATCGCGTGCAGGCCTTCGGGGCGCTGGAAACCGTCCTCGGGGATGCGAAGGAACACCAGGTCCGCTCCCCCGGCAGCCAGTTCTTCCAGGATGGCCGCTTCTTCCACCTGCTGTGCCTCCAGGGACCGGCCCCGGCGCTCGTTCCAGCGCGAGATCCACTTGCCCGGCGTCACACCGGGAACGTAGAGGACTTTCAGCGGTGCAGCGGCCGGTCGGACCGGCTGGGAGGACTCGTGGGACACCTGTTCACAGTAGCCCACCGCCGGGTACGTGGAGGGCCGGATACCCTTGATACATGACCCCCGAAAAATCTTCCCAATCCATGAAGCCTGAGACGGCTGCAAAGAAGTTGGGCATTTACCTTCCCGCAGCTCCGCAGGAGTTCCAGGACAATCCCGTCACCCGCGCGCAGCTCGACGAACTGCTGGCCACGCCACCGGAATGGCTGGTTGAACTTCGGCGCAACGGTCCGCACCCGCGCCCGGTTGTCGCACAGAAGCTGAACATCTCGATTGGCGGCCTGGCCCGCGGCGGCATCACCGATCCGCTGACCACCGCGCAGATCGCTGAACTGCTGGCCGCTCCCCCGGCCTGGCTCGTTGCCGAGCGCGCCAGCTTTGCTGCCGTCCGCGCTGAGGCCAAGCGCGTCAAGGAAGAAGCGGCTAAGAAGCCCCGCAGCTAAACCCGCGCGGCACCCGCCGTGGGCCGGTTACGGCGTGTTGGTCCTCCCAGCCAGCCGTGCCGGCCCCGGCGTGTACCGGACATAAAAAAAATCACCCCGGCCATCCAGCCGGGGTGATTTCGTTTGGTGCGCGAGGGGGGATTTGAACCCCCACGCCCTTTCGGACACTGGCACCTGAAGCCAGCGCGTCTGCCGTTCCGCCACTCGCGCAAAGTGATTTCCCTCAGCTTCGGATGCATTGTTTCTCACATCATGCGGTGAGTTCCTGCATTCCTATTCCTCGGGAACAGCAGAATCAAGCATACCGGCATTTTTGCGAAACACCTAAACGGAGGCCCCGGGCCCCTCCATCTCCGCCTGCTCCGGCTGCTTGCGGCGCCGAACTCAGGCCTCGGCATCCCGAATATTGCCCGATTGCGGCTGCTATGCGCTCCGCGCGCGCCCCGCGGGACCCAAATCAGGGATCTGAACGCACCGCTAGGGTGTTAAGACAATTATCAGCGGACCCCAGTAGTATCGGAGTGATTGGAACCTCTCTCTGCCTGCGTGCACTCTGTGCGGGCCGACGGGGACTGTTTCCTGTACAGCCCTGTGCGCCGCACCGGCACGGGGCAAGGTATGAACAAGGGTATGAAACCGAACAGCGGGCACGTCCGGACAAGGGAAGGAGGCGGAGATGGGTCTACTCGACAACGTTGAGCGCGGCATTGAACGAATGGTCCGTGGAGCTTTTTCCACCGGTTCCTCAGGGCGTGTTGAACCGCTGGAACTGGCAATAGCCCTTCGCCGGGAACTGGATGAGAAGTCCATAACGGTCGGACAGGGCCGCACCCTCGCCCCGAATGTCTTTACCGCACGCCTCTCAGACGCTGACTTCGCCCGCGCCCAGGAGTGGGGCGCTCCGCTGGCCGAAGAGCTGTGCGACGTCGTCATCAAACATGCGCGCAGCCAGACCTATACTCTCCAGGGTCCCGTACGTGTTTCCTTCACGAGGGACTCCGCCCTCAAGCCGGGCGCTCTCGAGATCGATTCGAAGACCGAGAAATCCCAGGGACCTGCTGCACGCGTACCGCAGCCGCCTGCCCCGCGGCAGGGTCCCACCCGGTTGCAGCCGGTCCTGGACATAGATGGGCAGCGCTATTCACTGAATGCTTCATCAGTGGTCCTGGGCCGCTCGTCCGAGGCAGATATCCTCGTTGATGACACCGGGGTTTCCCGCCGCCACCTTGAGATCCGCACTGATGGTTCCACCGTCCGGGCAGTAGACCTTGGCTCGACCAACGGCAGCTACGTCAACGGCCAAAAAGTCCAAGGAGAATCCATCCTCACCGACGGTTCCACTATTGCCATGGGTCGCACCCGCATCATCTTCCGGCTGCTGCCCGTACGGCCCGGGGGGCGGTAGTGGACGGCTCCCTTGTTCTGACGCTTCTGCGTTACGGTTTCCTGCTCCTGCTGTGGGTCATGGTCTTAGCCGTTGTGGGTGCCATTCGCAGGGATCTCGTCCTGGGGGCACGCAACAAGACCGGAGTACCCACAGCCCGGCAGGTACGGAAGAACCCTGAGCTGGAGCGAACCCCGCCGGCACCGGCGCGGGTCCAGGCCCGGCAGATGGTTGTCACTGAAGGTCCGCTCCGCGGTACCACCCTGGATCTGGCAGCAAGCCCCATCCTGCTCGGCCGTGCACAGGAAGCAACCCTGGTGCTGGAGGACGATTACGCCTCCGGCCGGCACGCGCGCCTGTTCCCGCAGGGAAGCCGCTGGTTCATCGAAGACCTCGGGTCGACTAACGGAACCTTCCTCGGAGGATCCCAGCTCACCCGCGCGCAACCCGTTGACCTGGGAATGCCGATCCGCATCGGCAAAACGGTCATCGAATTGAGGGCCTAGCAGTGACGCTTGCCCTCAGGTACGCTGCCCGCTCCGACGTAGGAATGGTTCGTTTCAAGAACGACGATTCTGCCTACGTCGGGCGTTACCTTGCCGTCGTTGCTGACGGTATGGGCGGACACGCCGGCGGCAACGTGGCATCGGCTTCCACAGTCCTGGACCTGGTCCATCTTGACCGTCCCGACCTCGATGACGACGCCGTTACCGTGCTGGCTGACGAAATCCAGGCAGCAAATTCCCTGCTCTCCGAACTGGTCACCACGTCTCCTGAGCTCTCCGGAATGGGAACCACGGTCACAGCCATGCTTCTCCAGGGCAACAAGGTAGCCCTCGCCCACATCGGCGATTCCCGCGCCTACCGGCTCAAGGACGATACCTTCGAGCAGATCAGCGTGGACCACACCTTCGTGCAGCGGCTGATCGACGAAGGCCGGCTGCGTCCGGAAGAGGCGGAGAGCCACCCGCATAAGAACGTGCTGATGCGGGTGCTGGGGGACGTCGACGCCAGTCCCGAACTGGATCTGGCAACCTTTGAGGTGGCCCCCGGGGAGAAATGGCTGCTTTGCTCCGATGGGCTGAACGCAGTGCTCAGGGACGACGACATTGAAGCTGTCCTGCGTGGATCCACGGATCTCGCCACGGCTGTCGACACCCTGGTGGAACTCACCCTCGCGGGAGGCTCCCCCGACAACGTCACCGTCGCGATCATCGAAGTGGCCGAAGTTTCGGATGAGGAGCGAGCACCTGCCCCTCCGCCCGGCCGGGAACCCGCACCCGTTACCGGTGGGAACCCGGTGCAGAACGCCGCTTCAACACCCCTCTCCCAGGGCACACCGGACAATGGTCCGGCCGCTGCACGTGACGAAGCAGCAGCCGCGGACGACGCCGGGACCGAGGGGCCGGACCAGGACCGCGACGCTGCGAATCCTGTGCGCGCCGAGATCATCCGACGCGATCTGGCTTCACGTCCGCACCAGCTGGTTGGGGCTGCTTCGCTGGCGACCGAAACCGGCCAGATTCCCATCGTCACCGAGCGCTCAGCGGAACGGCGTGCAGCACGCATGCTGATGCACAAGGCCGACGACGACACTCCGGACCAGCCCGAAGAAGTCCAGGAACCAAAGAAGCGCAGGCGCTGGATCCTCGTGGTGGTCCTCGCCGTCATAGCAGCGCTGCTCGCCTCGGTGCTGTGGGTCGGCTATGCCTGGACCCAGACCCGCTACTACGTGGGATCGTCGGAAAACCGGGTGGCGATCTTCAACGGGGTCTCCCAGACGCTGGGTCCCATCAAGCTTTCGCATGTGGCGGAGACGAGCAACATTCCGGTGGACAGCCTCCCCGAATACTGGCGCGGCCGGGTCAACGACACCGTTCCTGCCAGGGACCTGGTACACGCCGAACAGATCGTTGACCAGCTCAGGGGCACCGCTAAGGCAATTCTCTGCCCGCCCCCGGCGAATCCCTCGCCCTCGCCCTCGCCCTCGCCCTCGGCCACGGCATTGGCGGATGCACCGGAGTCCACGACCGATGATGGATCGGCCGTACCCGCCAACCCGTGCGGAGGGGAACAGTGATGTCAGAACTCGCAGCCCCGCCCAAGCCGCGGCGCAACATCGAAGCCCTCCTGCTGGTGGTGGCCCTCGCCGTCGGCGTCGGGGCAAACATGCTGGTGGGAATCGACGAAGACCGTGCCTTCGACTCGGATTTCTGGCTCCAGGGCGGAACGCTCGTGGCGCTGGTATTGGCTTTCCACGTCGTCCTGCGGTTCCGGGCAAAGTATGCCGATCCGGTAATACTTCCGATCGTGACCGCTCTGAACGGCATTGGCCTGGCCATGATCCACCGCCTGGACATCGCGAAGGGCTCTGATGCCGCAGACCGGCAGCTCCTCTGGAGCGCCGTAGCCGTGGCGGCAGCCATAGCTGTCCTCTTCCTGATCAAGGATCACCGCGTCCTGCGCCGCTACACCTACATTTCCCTGATCGTCAGCGCGGTCCTGCTGCTTCTGCCCCTCACCCCGCTGGGCTTGACGATCAACGGGGCGCGGATCTGGGTCAGCGTGGGAGGCGGGACGTTCCAGCCCGGCGAAATCGCCAAGATCACCCTGGCCATATTCTTCGCAGGTTATCTTTCCACGAACCGTGACCTGATCCTGCTTGCAGGACGCAAGGTCGGGCCGCTGCAGCTCCCCCGATTCAAGGACATGGGCCCCATGATGGCTGCCTGGGCCGTGAGCATCGGCGTTCTGGTGTTCCAGCGTGACCTCGGCTCCTCCATCCTTTTCTTCGGTCTCTTCATGGCCATGATCTACGTCGCGACCAGCCGCGTGAGCTGGGTCCTCATTGGCCTGGCGCTCATCGGGGCCGGCGGGTTCGTTGCCGTCCAGATTTTCAGCCACGTCGCCCTGCGCATCGACGGCTGGCTGAACGCCTTCGATCCTGAAGTGATCGAACGGTCACCGGGCGGCAGCTACCAGGTCATCCAGGGCCTCTTCGGCCTTGCCAGCGGCGGCATGACCGGCACCGGACTGGGACAGGGCCGGCCGGATCTCGTGGCATATGCGAACTCGGACATGATCATTGCCGCCCTCGGTGAGGAGCTGGGACTGATAGGTGTCTTCGCGATAGTCCTCATGTACGTGCTGCTTGTTTCGCGCGGGTTCCGCGCGGCACTCGGCACACGGGACGGTTTCGGGAAACTGCTCGCCGTCGGCCTCTCCTTCACGATCGCACTGCAGTGCTTCGTCGTGATCGGCGGAGTCACCCGCCTGATCCCCCTCACCGGCCTGACGACACCCTTCATGTCGGCCGGCGGCTCCTCACTGCTGGCCAACTGGATCATCGTGGCCCTGCTCCTGCTGATTTCCGACGCCGCCCGGCGCCCGGCGGCCACCGGGCTGCCCCTGGATATGGAGCCGGCCCTGGCCGCTCCTGCGGCAGCCGGGCCACGCCGCCACACCACCAATGATGCCGAGGGAGGACGCTCGTGAACCAAGCAATCCGCAACAGCTGGATCGTCGCCCTGGCAATGTTCCTGGCCATCCTCGGCTCGCTGACCTACGTCCAGTTCTTTGCCGCGGACGACCTGAACAAGAATCCGGTCAACAGCCGCAGCCTGTATCAGGACTTTGGGAAGAACCGGGGGTCAATCCTGGTTGACGGTGTTCCGATTGCAGAGTCGGTGCCCTCGAACGACCAGTTCAACTACCAGCGGATCTATAACGATCCTGAACTGTACTCAGCACTCACCGGATTCTTCTCGCTCTCCCAGGGCAGCTACCAGCTCGAGCTCGCGATGAACGACGAGCTGACGGGCAACACTGACCAGCAGTTCTACGACCGCTTGGTACAGCTGTTCTCCGGCGCCCAGGCTGAGGGCGCATCCGTTGAACTCACCATCGATCCGCAGCTTCAGCGGCTTGCCTACGACCTCATTCCCGAGGGCCAGAAGGGATCGATCGTCATGATGGATCCCAAGACCGGTGACATCCTGGCCATGGTGTCCAAACCGTCTTATGACACAAACCTGCTGGCCGGCCACGACACCGAAATTGCCAACGCGAACATGGAGCAGCTGCTCACCGTCCCGGGATTGTCCCCGTATCTGAACCCGGCAACCCAGTCCCTGCTGGCACCGGGCTCCACGTTCAAACTGGTGGATGCGGCGGCGGCCCTGGAAACCGGCAAATTCAACGCCGATTCCGTGATCCCCAATCCGGCGGCCCTGCCCCTGCCGGGGACCAATATCTCCCTGCCGAACTACACCAACGGTTCCTGTGCCAGCCGCAGCGAGGCCGACATCCAGTTCGCGCTGGAACAGTCCTGCAATACGGTCTTTGCGCAGATCGCGTGGGATGTGGGTCAGGATGCCCTGGCCCAGCAGGCAGAGAAGTTCGGCTTCGGGGAATCGTTCAGCATCCCCACGCAAGTCACCCCCAGCAAATTCCCGGAGACCGAGGACCAGGCAGAGCTCGCCCTGTCCTCCATCGGGCAGGGAAGCGTTACAGCGACTCCGCTGCAAGTGGCCATGATCTCCGCTGCCATCGCCAACAACGGTGTCCAAATGACGCCGAACCTCATCAAAACCGTGCGGGCACCGGATCTGTCAGTCCTCGACGAACCCGAGCCCACTGTCCTGAATGAGTCCATCAGCCCCGGCACCGCCGCTCAGCTGACTGACTGGATGGTGAGCGTGGTCGACAACGGCACGGCTTCCGCAGCCCGTATTCCCGGCGTGAAGGTGGCAGGCAAGACCGGCACCGCCGAGGTCCAGGACCGCGGCGACAATGCCTGGTTCACCGGCTTCGCTCCAGCTGACGACCCCGAGGTGGCCATTTCCATCGTGATGGAAAACGTTGACCTGGCCACCGGATCCCAATTGACCACTCCAAGCGCGCAAAAACTCCTAGAGGCGGTGTTGAATAAGTGAGGCCTACTTCGGGAATCACCTTAGGCGGCAGATTCCAGCTGACCGATCGAATTGCTATCGGCGGCATGGGCGAAGTCTGGAAGGCACGGGACTTGGTCCTGGGCCGGATAGTCGCCATTAAGATCCTCAAGGAGGAGTACACCGGAGATCCGGGCTTCCTGAACCGTTTCCGTGCCGAAGCACGCCACACAGCGCTGCTGAATCACGAAGGCATTGCCAACGTCTTCGATTACGGCGAGGAAGAGGGATCCGCCTACCTCGTGATGGAGCTGGTCCCCGGGCAGCCGCTCTCCACCATCATTGAGCGTGAAAAGGTCCTCTCACCGGACCGCACCCTGTCCATCATCGGCCAGACTGCCACCGCCCTGGCGGTTGCCCACCGGCAGGGGCTCGTGCACCGCGACGTCAAGCCCGGCAACCTCCTGATCCTGCCTGACGGGCGGGTGAAGATCACCGACTTCGGTATTGCGCGCCTTGCCGACCAGGTGCCCCTCACCGCCACCGGACAGGTTATGGGAACGGCCCAGTACCTCGCCCCGGAACAGGCCACGGGCCAGCAGGCCACCGGATCCAGCGATATCTACGCCCTTGGTGTCATCGGATACGAACTGCTTGCCGGAACGCGTCCGTTCTCCGGCGAATCCCAGATCGCCATCGCCCTGGCCCAGGTCAACGACACCCCGCCGCCGCTGCCGGAATCCATCCCCACTCCGGTGCGGGCGCTGATCATGTCCATGCTGGCCAAGGATCCCGCAGACCGTCCGGCGGACGCCGAAGCCCTGGCCCGTGCCGTCGCCGCTATCCGCCGCGGAGACATCGACGCGGCCCAGCAGGCAGTCCCCGGAATGCTGCTTTTCGGTGCCGGCGGCAGCGCTGCCACGGGAACGATGACGGCTCCGGTGCCCATGCCGGGGGACACCTCCGCAACCCGTGCGGTGGACGCTTCACCCTCCACCTCGGCCCTTCCAGTTGCGGCTTCGGCCAGCCAGGACACCGGTTCGGTGGCTGCCTCGCGCGAATGGACGGATGACGACGTCGACGACGACGGTTACGGCAACGACGACGGCTACGACGACGAGCCCAAGCGCAAGAAGTGGCTTATTCCCCTCATCGTTGTCCTTTCCCTTGTCCTGGTCGCGATCATCGCCCTCATCGCAGTGAACCTGAACTCCGATCCCGCCGGGGAACAGACCACGCAGTCGCCGACGAGTTCGCGTTCGACGTCGGCCAGTCCCACGCGCAGCAGTGCGTCTCCGACATCCAGCTCCGCGTCCCCGACAACCACTTCGGCGAGCCCCACCACGTCGGCCGCGGAGGAAATCACCGTCAACGCTTCGCAGTACCAGGGCCGCGATGTGAACACTGTTTCCCAGGAACTGAGCTCCCTGGGCCTGGCGGTCAGCCGGAACCCCGTGCCCTCTGACCAGCCCGAAGGCACCGTGCTCGATGTGAATCCGGTTGGACCGCTGTCCCGGGGCGATGCAATCGCCGTCACGTACTCCAGCGGACCGGAACTTGTGACCGTCCCGGGCGGCCTGATGGACTCCCAGGCGTCTGCGGCGAGCCAGTCAATCGTGAGTGCCGGTCTGGTTCCCAACCGTGTGGAGCAGCAGGGTTCCCAGCCTGCCGGGACTGTCATCAGCGTCAATCCGGGTGAGGGAAGCAACGTCCCCAAGGGCTCGACCGTGACCATCGTGATTTCCACCGGTCCTGCTCCGTCACCCAGCGGAACGAACACCCCGTAGGCAGCCATGAGCGCGGATTTCCTGAGAGGGCACCCAACACTGAACACCGACCGCATCCTCAACGGTCGCTACGAGGTCGGTGAACTGATTGGTCGCGGCGGCATGGCCGACGTCTATCTTGGCCGGGATACCCGACTGGGCCGGGCAGTGGCCATTAAGGTGCTGCGGCCGGACCTGGCCCGTGATCCACTGTTCCAGTCCCGCTTCCGGCGCGAAGCGCAGGCTGTCGCCGGGTTGAACCATCCCTCAATCGTTTCCGTTTACGACACCGGCGACCAGGAAATCACCAATGGATCGCCCGACGACGTCCGGCTGCCCTTCATTGTCATGGAGTATGTCTCCGGACGGACGCTGCGTGACCTGATCAAGGCGGGGGAGATCGGCACGGATGATGCCATTGCCTATACCCTCGGCGTTCTCTCTGCCCTTGAGTACAGCCACCGTTCAGGCATAGTCCACCGGGATATCAAGCCGGCAAACGTGATGGTGACCTCCGAGGGAACCGTCAAGGTCATGGATTTCGGCATTGCGCGCGCCATCGCCGACTCCGCTGCCACCATGACGCAGACCCAGGCGGTCATTGGCACTGCACAGTATCTGTCTCCGGAGCAGGCCCGCGGGGAGACCGTGGACGCCCGCAGCGACCTGTATTCGGCTGCCTGCCTGCTCTTCGAGATGCTCGCCGGACGGCCGCCGTTCGTGGGCGAAAGCCCGGTATCCGTGGCTTACCAGCACGTTCGGGAAGCTCCGCCCGCAGCCAGCAGCTTCAATCCTGAAGTCTCTCCGGCCCTCGATGCCGTATTGGAGCATGCCCTCGCCAAGGACCGCAGCGATCGGTTCCAGAACGCCCATGCCTTCCGGGACGCCCTTGAAGCATCCCGCAACGGGACCGCTGCCCTGGCGCACCGCCCAAGCGACACCGCTCCCACCGAGGCGCTGGCGGTCTCCAAAGCTCCAGCCGTGCCGGTTCCGGAAGAAGAACCGCAGACCCGTGCCATGGCACGGGTGCGTGAGGGTGGACCTCTCACCAGTACCCCGGTGGATGAGTCGCTCGAAGACGACCACGATCAGTCCCCGCTGCCTGTAGGTACCGGGGGAGAGCGGGACCCCCGGCACAAATCCCGGGGCCGCGCCTGGATCATCACCTTGTTCGCGGCGGTGGCCCTGCTGTTGACGGCCGGCGGCATCTTTGCCTACAACTGGGCCAACCAGCCGCCGCCCCCGCCCGTGACCGGAGCCATTCCGGACGTGGCGAACATGAGCCAGACGGACGCCATCAACACCATCACAGCAGATGGTTTCCGCGCTCCCGTGATTGAACAGGAGTACAGCGACACTGTGGAACCCGGCCTGGCGATCGGCACGGATCCTGGCGCCGGCAGTACCGTCAGGTTCGACAGCGACATTACGCTGCTGGTTTCCCAGGGGCCTTCCGCTGTGCTCATTCCGGACACCCTTCCGGGAATGAGCGAGGCACAGGCCAGGGACACATTGCGCCTTCTGGGCCTTCAAGGCGGTAACACTGCCACAGCCAACAGCCCCGATGTCCAGGAAGGGCATGTGATCGAGACAAAGCCCGGTGTGGGTACCTCGGTGCAGGTCGGCAGCACCGTGGATCTGGTGCTTTCGACCGGCAAGGTCACTGTCCCGAACCTTGTGGATATCGATGTGGAAGAGGCTAAGGCATACCTGGCGGACCCTGCTTACGGCCTGCAGGCGACGGTGGAAGAAGTAGAAAACAGTGTGGTGAAGCCGGGAACGGTGACTGCCCAGAGCGAAGCTCCCGGTTCGGATGTTCCGCAGGGCAGCACCATCACCCTGACCGTCGCCAAAGAACCGGCCAAACCGTCACCCGAGCCCAGTTCGTCCGCCTCACCGACGGACCCGGGCAAGCGGCGCGGGGGCGACTGAACCCGCGGGGTCAGGAACGGGAACTGATCAGGGGGCTCAGAGTCGCCGAGTGTGCAGCTGCCCCTTCGAGGCCGAGGCTTTCCAACCAGTTGCCGAGCATTTGGTAGCCCCCTTCAGTCAGGACCGATTCAGGATGGAACTGCACCCCTGACAAAGGTGCCGTACGGTGCCTCAGCCCCATGATGATTCCACTGGCGGTTCGGGCGGTTACCTCCAGTTCCCCGGGGATCTGTTCCGCGACCGCCGCCAGGGAGTGGTAGCGGGTTGCCGTCAGCGGGCTGGGAAGTCCGGTGAAGACATCGGTTCCGTGGTGCTCGACCTCCGAGGTCTTGCCGTGCATCAGTTCCGGTGCGTGGGTGACGGTTCCGCCGAATGCTTCGGCGAGGGCCTGGTGCCCAAGACAGATTCCTAGCATCGGCTTGCCGTTGTCGCGGCACCAGCGAATGAGGTCAATACAGACCCCTGCGTCAGCCGGGGCTCCCGGGCCCGGGGAAACCAGGACTCCGTCCCGGGACGCTGCGAGTTCCTTTGCCTCATCCAGGCTCACATCGTCATTGCGCACGACTGTTGTCTCCGCGCCCAGCTGCTGCAGGTAACCGACCAGCGTGTAGACGAAGCTGTCGTAGTTATCGACAACGAGGATACGGGTGCTCATTGGGTCAGGAACCGCCAATCGTTGAATCGGTCAGGGGACTCAGGAAACTGAACTCCGAGAACCAGGGGAAGACGTAGGTCATAAGGGCCAGCACCACACCGGCGACTAGTACCGCCGCAGTGACGATGCGTATCCACAGCGGCCCGGGCAAATGCCGGAAGATCCAAGCGTACATTTTATCCCTGTCCTGACGCGGCAGCCGTTGCCACAGTCCGTATTTCTTCCGGGGGTCCGGCCGCAGCGGGCTGCCACGAGTCCAGGACCGCGTAGGCGATGAATCTCTCCTGCGAGCCAAACCGGGGATTGCACGTCGTCAGCGTCAGGATGCGTTCCTCCGGCTGTGCACCCGGCTGCGTGGGGACGGGTGCCAGCACATCGACCTGCTCCGGCAGGACAACCTGACTGTTGCGGTACACGTAGGTGTAGTACCCCTCCGCCGTCTGGACGTAGATGCGGTCTCCCGGTACCAGGGTGTCGACGGCGTCCAGCACCTGCCCATGGGTCTGCCTGTGTCCGGCGAGGGCAAAGTTACCGATCTCCCCCGGCATGCCTGTCTCGGGGTAGTGGCCCAGGCCGAGAGTGTCCAGAACTTCCGGTCCGATTCCCTCCGTGATGGGCCGCGCATGGTCGGGACCGAAACGAGGAATGTAAATGGCTGCGAAAGTAGTGCCTTCCGACTCGGGTGAGGGCAGCACGGCTGGATCGCCATAGTCCTCCGGTGGAGGCGCCACGCTGGACAGGGGCGGCACTTCGAAACCGTCAAAGAGCTCTTCCATGGCAGCGTCCTGTGAACGGTTCGAGTCAATATTGGTCCACCACAGTTCCCAGACGACGAAAAGTACGATCACCAGTCCGGCAGTGATAAGCAGTTCACCCAGCACCTGCACGGCCATGGATCCGCGGCTGCGCGGCCTGCTGTTCCTGCTCCGCCGGTTTTCCGGGCTGCGTTCGGGGAGCGTGCCCGAGGCGGAACCCGCCGTTTGGTTCACCGCACCCTTCATACTGTCCCCTGGTCCTCTAGGTAATCCATCCGGTGCACTGCCCCGCCGGATGTGGTCATTCGCTACGATTGATGAGAGGGACCCTGTAACAGCTGCCCAGCCCACCGCCGACACCCAGACAGGATATAGGCAGAGGCGCTGCCGGGCGAGTGAAGTTCGGGTCTCCCATAGACAATAACCCGCACCGGCGTCCAGTGAGCCGGTTCCGCTAGGAGGATCCGTGCCCGAGTCAAAGTCCCGCAAGAAGCCAGCGACCGCAGCGGTGCCCGCTGCGGCCAAGGGAAAAGCGGCTCCCAAGCCGAATCCCGTTTGGTACAAGCCGGTGATGTTCGGCCTCATGATCATCGGATTGCTCTGGATCATCGTGTTTTACATTTCCCAGGGCGTGTACCCGGTTCCGGCTCTCGGGGCCGGAAACATCCTGGTTGGCTTCGGCGTTGCGATCGTGGGCTTCCTGATGACCACCCGCTGGCGCTGATCTTCGACTGATCCGACCTCCCGGTGTGCCACGCACACCGGGAGGTTTGTTTTAAACAGGCTTTCCCACAGGCGCCCTAGTTCTCCACAGACACTTATCCACAGCCGTGGATAACCTGTTCAAGAAAACTGGACCCTCCTCCGCCCATAACGGACTCCCCTTGGGCGGGTTATCCACAGCGCGACGTGGAAAAGCTGGGGACAACCGGGCAAGGGGAGTCCGAGTCTTATACCCATCATGTGCACAGACTTGTCCACACCTGTGGACAACTTTCCGACCTCGCACGAGGTAAACGCTGTCACTATAGGGATGCAAGTTATCCACACCTGTGGAATTACATGTGTGTAACTCACGAACAACACTGGATAACTCTTCACCGAAGTTGTGCACAAGCAGTGCACAACTTTCGACACAGTCTGTGGAAAACCTTGAAATCGGAGTACCAGAGCCCCATCAGGTACCCCGATGGCCACCGCAACTCCCTGAGTTACACCTCTGTAAGTTATTAACAATGTGGGTATCTCTGTGGATAAGACTGCGGTGCCCTGTGGAGAGCTGTCTGCTTTCGAAGCCGGCGCACGTGATCTGGTCCAGTCCACCCGCGATGAGCCGCTGCCGTTAAAAGGAAAGCGGCCCCCGGAACTCCGAGGGCCGCTGCCAAACTGGACCTAGAAGTTGGGCGTCCACAGCAGGGCCAGTGCTGTCAGCGCCAGAGCGATAGCGCCCAGGCCGCCAAACTGGACCAATGCCCGGCGGGGGCCCTTGGGAGCGTAGGCGAGGACAGCCCCACAGGCAGCACCGGTGAGGATCCCGCCCAGGTGTGCCTGCCAGGAGATGTTGGGATAGACGAAACCCAGCACCAGGTTGATGCCAATCAGGATCAGCAGGGCTTTGACTTCGCCTCCGCGTTGGCGCTGAATCACGAAGAGAGCACCAAAGAGGCCGAAGATTGCGCCGGACGCACCCACTACAGCCTGGAATGCCGGCGCCAGGAGGACGACGCCGACTGAGCCTCCCAGCGCGGAGATCAGGTACAGCAGCGTAAAGCGCAGCCTGCCAAGCAGCGGCTCAAGCGACCTTCCCAGCAGCCAGAGGGCATAGAGGTTAAACGCGATGTGGAAGATGAAGCCGGGGGAGTGGAGGAAGGCAGCTGTCAGCAGCCGCCACGGTTCAATGTCCGTGTAGACGGGAGCAAACCAGAAGAGTTCGGTGAAACCTGGGGCAACCCATTGCAGGACGTAGGCGGCGGCACACAGGACCATAAGGGTGATCGTGACGACAGGCTTACCCGACCGGACCGCTCCGCCGTAGGACGTCCGGTATTCAGGGACGCCTGCCCGGCCCTCCCGGTAGCAGTCGGCGCATTGGATACCCACGGGCGCGCTGTGCTGGCATTCGGGGCACGCCGGCCTGCCGCAGCGCTGGCAGCGGATGTAGCTGACCCGGTCCTGGTGCCGGGGGCAGACGGGTACATCATGGGCCGGCTCTCCGGCCGGTACTCCGTAGGACATGGGTGTTCGGCTCCGATGGGTGCTTATGGATGTACCCCGGCCGGATCCCGGCCGGGGTACATTCGGCGGTCTGGTTAGAGCTGTTCGACCGTGATGTTCTTGATGACGATGTCTTCGGTCGGCTTGTCGCGCATGTCGGTATCGACAGCATTCAGAGCGTCGACGACTGCCTTGGACTCGTCGTCTGCCACCTCGCCGAAGATGGTGTGCTTGCCCTGCAGCCAGGTGGTCGGCACGGAAGTGATGAAGAACTGCGATCCGTTCGTGCCGCGGCCCATCTGGATTCCTGCGTTGGCCATGGCCAGCTTGTACGGCGCGGTGAAGTCCAGGTCGGGGCTGATTTCGTCATCGAACTGGTAACCCGGTCCGCCGGTGCCGCGGCCCAGGGGATCGCCGCCCTGGATCATGAAATCCTTGATGATGCGGTGGAAGATCGTGCCGTCGTAGAGCGGGCGGCTGGTCTTCTCGCCGGTCGCCGGATCGGTCCATTCGATCTCACCCGTGGCAAGGCCGACGAAGTTCCGGACCGTCTTCGGGGCGTGGTTGCCGAAGAGGTTGATGCGGATATCGCCCTTGGACGTGTGGACGGTTGCTTGTGCTGTAGGAATAGCAGTCATAGCAACATTCTTCCACGGCCGACTTTGGCGTGGGGGGAAAACGGCCTGTTCAGCGCACAGTGAAAACTTCGCCGCCCCCAGCCCTCTGATAGCACAGAACAGCCATTGCACGTAGGCTAAGGCTGAACCGTCACTTTCCTGGGAGGTAGTTTTGAACAAGAAGGACCGCATTGCCCGTGACTTCGAAGCGAATGTCACCGCAGGCGTGGAATCGGCGCGTGACTGGGCAACCCCCAAAGTAGAAGCCGCTGTCGGATGGGCGGTTCCCCGCATCGAAAAGGGAATCGAGACAGCTTCGCCCAAAATCCAGGATGGGCTCAAGCGTGCTGCTGATGAGATCGCGCAGGGCGTTGCCGTGGTGACCCCGCGGATCCAGGACGGCCTCCAGAAGGTCGGACCGAGAATCAGCCAGGTTGTCGACGACGCAACGCCGAGGATCCAGACGACGCTTGACCGCGCGACCCCGGTCCTGACTCATGCAAAGGACAAGGTTGTAGACGACTACATCCCTCATCTGTCCTCCCGCATCGGCGACGCCGCAGATTCCGTTTCGCGCGGCCTGGGTAACGCTTCCCTGCCGGTGCAGGCGGCCGTGGCCAAGGCAACAGGCAACAAGAAGGCCATGAAGCAGGCCCAGAAGGCCGCTGCCAAGGCCGCGAAGGAACTGAAGAAGCAGCAGAAGCGCGGCGGCAAGGGCTGGCTTGTGTTCGGCATCATTGTTTCTGCGGCAGTTGCCGCCGTTGCGGCATGGCGGGCTTCGCGTCCGGTGGAAGACCCGTGGAAGACTCCGGCTCCGGCCCAGCCGAAGCCTGCAACAGTCCCGGTCCCGGCTCCCGCTCCCTCGGCTGAAGCCAGCAAGCCCGCTGCTCCTTCGGCCACCGAGAAGGCCAAGGACTCAGTCTCGTCCGCTGCCGGCAAGGCCAAAGAAACGGCCGCGACCGTGAAGGAAGCTGCCGCTTCCTCCGCCGCCAAGGCCGGGGAAAAGGCCACGGAGGCTGCTAAGCACAGCAAGGAAGCAGCATCCACGACCGCCAAGTCCGGCGGGGCGCACGCAGATTCAAGCGCCAAGGCTGACAAGAACGAAAAGTAGCATTAGCCGGCCTCAGGCCGGAACGAAGGAAGGGATCCCGGAAACCCGGGGTCCCTTCCTTCGTTTAGGTCTCACAACAACGGCAACCGCGGATCCGGGAGCTGCTCCGGCTTTTCCTAACGATCCACGTCACCGCCCAGGACCGGCGGTGCTGGGGGCAGCGGTTCCTCAGCCGCACCGTTTGGCTCCTTCCCCCGGCGTTTGGCCTGCCCCCAGAGCACGACGGCGAGTCCGGCGATGATGACGGCCAGACCGAGATAGGTCCCGCCGGGAAGTTCCTCGCCAAGGAAGACCGATGCAAGGATGGCCGCGCCCGGGATCTCAAGCAGGATGATCATGGACACCACGAGGGGGCTGATGACTGCCAGGAGATGGTTGAACACGGTGTGCCCCAGGAGCTGCGCCATCACTGTGACCGCCAGGATCCCGAGCCAGGCACCGGGTTCGAAGCCTGTGATCGGCTGCCTGAAGACGACGCACATCACTGCGAGTATGACCGCGCACACCCCGTAGCAGAGGGTGGTGTAGGTTCCGGTGGTCATGGTCTGGCGCGCTCTGCCGCCGGCAATCGTGTAGAGGCCCGCCAGTGCGCCCCCCGCCAGGGCCAGGGCGTCCCCGAGGAGTGCCTGCGGGGACAGTGCCACGTCAAAGCCCGTGATCACCACGACGCCGGCGAAGGCAGCCAGGAGGCCGGCCAGTGTCGCCGGTGCGATCCGGATCCCGCGGAATACCCCAAAGAGGGCAATCCATCCCGCCTGGAGACATACCAGTGCTGTTGCGACAGCCACGGACGTCAGCTGGAGCGCAGTGATGAAGCAGGCAAAGTGCAGTGCCAGCGCCAAAGCAGCCAGCGCGGTCCAGCGGAGGTCATTTTTGGTGAGTGTGCGGAAGTCAGCAGGTCTCCGGATGACTGCCGGCGCCCCCATGATCAATGCGCCCAGGGCGTTGCGCCAAAAAGCGATCGCCAGTGCAGGGGCAACAGTGGCAGCCATGATGGGCCCGGAAGCCGAGACACCCAGTACGCCGATCACGGCGAGGAAAAAGGTCACTCAATGAGATTAGGGCCTGCCCGCGGCTCCTGCCCCTGACCGCGCCGGAGCAGTGGCCAGGCCAGAAATGACCAGACCGGGTTAACGCAGAAAGTCCCGGCCGCAGTGGCCGGGACTTTCTTTCGGTGGAGGCACGGGGACTCGAACCCCGAACCCCCTGCTTGCAAAGCAGGTGCGCTACCAATTGCGCCATGCCCCCGAATTGGAACTGCTTCAGTATATCCCACCCTGGCGGGTGTTCAAACCAAGCGGATTCCTGCGGAGCTACTCAACCTTATCGGTTGAAGCCTTCCAGTCGGATTTCTCCGAAGCAGTTTCCTGCCACTTCTTGAAGGCGAAGACGCCTGCTGCCGTTACTGCCGCGAGTGCGAACAACTTCTTCACAGTGTCTCCTTGCCGTTGTGGTCAACCACTTTCATGGTCTTCCGTGGGCGTACCAGGACTTGAACCTGGGACCTCTTCGTTATCAGCGAAGCGCTCTAACCGCCTGAGCTATACGCCCCGATACCTCACCGGGCCGAGATAAGACTCTACCGTACCCTCGGCCGGTTCCCCAAATCCGGATCCTCATGTTCCGGCGCGGACCTCGCGCCCGCGCCGGAACACCTGCGGAATTAGTCGTCCGTGAGGGTGACGCCGATGCCGCCCACCAGAGTGGAGGCGATGTTGTACAGGACCGCTGAAAGCATGGAAAGTGCCGTCAGCAGGAGCACATTGACCACCGCGATGATGGTCGCAAAGGAAACTACCTGGCCCAGTGAGGCGAACTCGCGGAGGTCGAAGCCGCCGGATTCGGAGCCCGCAATCTCACCCAGGAGGCGGTTCACCTGGTCAAAGATTCCGGTGAGGTCCAAAACCGTCCAGAGCACGATGGCGGCGACAACAGTCACTACGCCCAGAGCCACGGACAGGAGGAAGGACATCTTCAGAACCGACCACGGATCGATCTTGCTTACCAACAGCCGTGCCTTGCGGGCCTTGGCCTTGGGTGCCGGCTTGACCAGTGGCTGCCGGTTGCCTGACGCGCTCTGACCCGTACCAGGCCGCTGGGCGGGCCGGGCCGGGGTCTTTACCCGCGGACCGCCGCCGGACCTGGCATTAGAGTTGGTCGAGCTCACTCGGTACCTCCATCTTCAGCAGACTGCGCGTCGCGCCCAGCCGTTTCATCTGTAGACAACGGTACTTCATCCACAGAGACCTCCACAGACTCGGCATTCTCGTCGCCGTCCACGTCTTCCACTGCCAGGTCGCGTTCGGAGTTGCGGGCTACCGCAATGATCCGGTCGTTCTTGTCCGGCTTGGCGAAGATGACTCCCATGGTGTCCCTCCCCTTGGCCGGTACGCCGGACACGGCGGAGCGGACAACCTTGCCGCCCTGCATGACCACCAGGACTTCGTCCTCTTCCTGGACGACCATGGCGCCAACCAGATGGCCACGTTCCTCGTTGTACTTGCCGACCTTGATCCCGAGCCCGCCGCGGCCCTGGACCCGGTATTCGTCCACTGACGTCCGCTTGGCATAGCCGCCCTCGGTCACGATGAAGACGAAGGAGTCCTCGGTAACGACGTCGGCAGCCAGCAGTTCATCATCTTCACGGAACTTCATGCCCGTGACGCCGGAGGTTGCCCGGCTCAGCGGCCGAAGCGCTTCATCGGAAGCAGTGAATCTCAGCGACTGTCCCATGCGGGAGACCAGCATCAGGTCATCCGTTTCGCTCACGAGCTGGGCCGAGACCAGTTCATCGCCTTCACGCAGGTTGATCGCGATGATGCCGGCTGAACGGTTGGTGTCGTAATCCTGCAGGCGGGTCTTCTTCACCAGTCCGCGCTTGGTCGCAAGGACCAGGTACGGAGCCACGTCGTAGTCAGACAGGTCCAGTACCTGGGCAATATGCTCGCCGGGCTGGAAAGCCAGCAGGTTGGCCACGTGCTGGCCCTTGGCATCCCGTCCGCCTTCGGCCAGTTCATAGGCCTTGGCACGGTAAACCCGGCCCAGGTTGGTAAAGAACAACA
Source organism: Arthrobacter sp. 7Tela_A1 (assembly GCF_049311065.1). Lineage (NCBI taxonomy): Bacteria > Bacillati > Actinomycetota > Actinomycetes > Micrococcales > Micrococcaceae > Arthrobacter > Arthrobacter sp. 7Tela_A1. Next base: position 20,544 of record NZ_JAXIOO010000004.1, read on the forward strand.
GCCAGTGGTGGGTGGTGGTGACGAAGAAGTGCTCAACGACATCGTCACCGCGCAGCTGGGCGCCGCGGATGCCTTTTCCGCCGCGGTGCTGGGCACGGTAGTTGTCGCTGCGGGTCCGCTTGACGTAACCGCCGCGGGTGATGGTGACCACCATTTCCTCTTCGGGAATGAGGTCTTCCATGCTCATGTCGCCGTCGTAACCCATCAGCACCTTGGTGCGGCGGTCATCACCGTGCTTGTCCACGATTTCAGCGAGCTCGTCGGAAACGATCTGCCGCTGGCGCTGGTCGGAGGCCAGGATGGCGTTGTACTCCGCGATCTCCAGTTCCAGCTTCGCGTGCTGGTCCTGGATCTTCTGCCGTTCCAGTGCAGCCAGGCGGCGCAGCTGCATATCCAGGATGGCCTGGGCCTGCAGTTCGTCGATGTCCAGCAGCTGCATCAGGCCGTTGCGGGCTTCCTCCACGGTGGAGGACCGGCGGATCAGGGCGATCACGTCGTCGAGGGCGTCCAGGGCCTTGAGCAGGCCGCGCAGGATGTGCGCGACTTCCTCGGCCTTGCGCAGCCGGTAGCGCGTACGCCTGACGATAACTTCCATCTGGTGGGTGACCCAGTGGCGGATGAAGGCGTCCAGGCTCAGCGTCCGCGGCACGCCGTCGACGATTGCGAGCATGTTCGCGCCGAAGTTTTCCTGCAGCTGGGTGTGCTTGTAGAGGTTGTTCAGCACAACCTTCGCGACAGCGTCGCGCTTCAGCACAATCACCAGCCGCTGGCCGGTGCGGCCGGAGGTCTCATCGCGCATATCGGCGATGCCGGTGATCTTCCCGTCCTTGACCAGCTCGGCAATCTTGATGGCCAGGTTGTCCGGGTTGGCCATGTAGGGCAGCTCGGTGACGACCAGGCAGGTGCGCCCCTGGATTTCTTCCACGTTGACCACGGCCCGCATGGTGATGGAACCGCGTCCGGTCCGGTAAGCGTCTTCGATGCCCTTGTGCCCAAGGATCGTCGCCCCGGTGGGGAAGTCAGGTCCTTTCACCCGTTTGATCAGCTCTTCGAGGAGTTCCTCGTTGCTGGCTTCGGGGTGCTCCAGGTACCACTGCACACCGTCGGCAACTTCGCGCAGGTTGTGCGGCGGGATGTTCGTGGCCATGCCGACGGCGATGCCCGAGGATCCGTTGACCAGGAGGTTCGGGAAACGGGCCGGCAGGATGGTGGGCTCCTGGTTGCGGCCGTCGTAGTTGTCCATGAAGTCGACGGTTTCCTCGTCGATGTCACGGACCATTTCCATCGCCAGCGGCGCCATCTTGGTCTCGGTATAACGCGGGGCGGCAGCGCCGTCGTTTCCGGGGGAACCGAAGTTGCCCTGGCCGAGCGCCAGCGGGGCACGCATGACCCAGTCCTGGATGAGGCGGACCAGCGCATCGTAGATCGCAGAGTCGCCGTGCGGGTGGTACTGGCCCATGACTTCGCCGACCACGCGCGCACACTTGTTGAACGAGCGGTCCGGCCGGTAGCCGCCGTCGTACATCGCGTAAATGACGCGGCGGTGCACAGGCTTCAGGCCGTCACGCACATCGGGGAGGGCGCGTCCGACGATGACTGCCATGGCGTAGTCGAGGTAGGAACGCTGCATTTCCGTCTGCAGGTCGATCTGCTCGACGCGGTCGGAGAGGACGTTCCCGCTCAGGGGCTCGAGTTCGCCGCCGGGGACCTCCGGGGTCTCATCACTCATTAATTCTGTTCCGTTCTAAGTTCAAGTCCATGTACGTTTCCCGGGGGTGCTTGCACGACCACCGGCGACCCTGTCCTGCCGCAGCGCGAAGCCGCCGGCAGGATCAGATGTCGAGGAAGCGCACGTCCTTGGCGTTCTGCTGGATGAAATTGCGGCGGGATTCGACGTCCTCACCCATAAGCACCGAGAAGATCTGGTCCGCCGAGGCGGCATCGTCCATGGTTACCTGCAGGAGAGTGCGGTGGTCCGGGTCCATGGTGGTGTCCCAGAGTTCGGTGTAGTCCATTTCGCCAAGGCCCTTGTAGCGCTGGATTCCGTTGTCCTTGGGCAGGCGCTGGTTGTTGGCCAGTCCGCGGGCCACGGTTTCGTCGCGTTCGCGGTCGCTGTAGACGTAGTCGTGCGGGTGGTTGGACCACTTGATCCGGTACAGCGGGGGCTGTGCCAGGTACACGTAGCCCTGTTCGATCAGCGGACGCATGTAGCGGAAGAGCAGTGTCAGCAGCAGCGTGGTGATGTGCTGGCCGTCAACATCGGCATCGGCCATCAGCACAATCTTGTGGTACCGCGCCTTTTCAACATCGAAGTCCTCACCGATGCCGGCTCCGAAGGCCGTGATCATGGACTGGACTTCGGCGTTGCCCAGTGCGCGGTCCAGGCGGGCACGCTCCACGTTCAGGATCTTGCCGCGCAGCGGCAGGATGGCCTGGGTTTCGGGATTGCGTCCGCGGACGGCCGAGCCGCCTGCCGAGTCGCCCTCCACAATGTAGATTTCCGACTTGGAGGGATCCTTGGAGGAGCAGTCCTTGAGCTTGCCCGGCATGCCTCCGGACTCCAGCAGGCCCTTGCGGCGGGTGGATTCGCGGGCCTTGCGGGCGGCCAGCCGCGCCTGGGATGCCTGAATCGACTTGCGGATCACATCACGGGCAGGGCCGGGGTTGCGTTCCAGCCAATCGCCGAGCTGGTCCGTGACAACACGCTGGACAAAGCCCTTGACCTCGGAGTTGCCGAGCTTGGTCTTGGTCTGGCCTTCGAACTGCGGTTCGGCGATCTTCACGGAAATAACGGCGGTCAGGCCTTCACGGATGTCATCACCGGTGAGATTGTCATCCTTTTCCTTGATGATGTTTTTCTCGCGTGCGTACCGGTTAATCAGCGAGGTCATGGCGGCCCGGAAACCTTCTTCGTGGGTGCCGCCCTCATGCGTGTTGATCGTGTTCGCGTAGGTGTGGACGCTCTCCGAGTACGCTGTGGTCCACTGCAGGGCCATTTCCACGGCCATCTTCTTGTCATTGTCTTCGGTCTCGAAGGCAATGATGTCGTCGTGGATGACCTCGACCTTTTTGGAGCTGTTCAGGTGCTGGACGTAGTCCAGCAGGCCGTTGGCATACATGTAGTCAACGGTTCGGTGCTTGGGTGCGCTCTCTTCGGTCTCGGCGCCGTCCTCCGCGATTTCCTCAGCGGATTCATCCAGTGTGCGTTCGTCAGTCAGGACGATGCGCAGTCCCTTGTTGAGGAAGGCCATCTGCTGGAAGCGTGCGCGCAGTGTCTCGAAATCGAATTCCGTGGTCTCGAAGATCTCGGGGTCCGGGTAGAACGTCTGCGTGGTGCCGGTTTCTTCGGTCTCTTCGCCTTTGCGCAGGCCCCCGACGGGAACACCGCCGTTTTCGAAGGTCTGGCGCCAGACAAAGCCCTGCCGCTTCACTTCGGTTTCAACCCGGGCGGAAAGGGCATTCACTACGGAAATGCCGACGCCGTGGAGGCCGCCCGAAACGGCGTAGCCGCCGCCGCCGAACTTGCCGCCGGCGTGCAGGATGGTCATGACCACCTGGACAGTGGGCATGTTCTCGGTGGGGTGCATGTCCACGGGGATGCCACGGCCGTTATCCGAGACACGGACACCGCCGTCAGCCTGGAGCGTCACATCGATGCGGTCGCAGTAGCCCGCCAGCGCTTCATCAACGGAGTTGTCCACCACTTCATAAACCAGGTGGTGCAGCCCGCGCGGGCCGGTTGAGCCGATATACATGCCCGGACGCTTGCGGACGGCTTCGAGGCCTTCCAGGACAGTGATCTCATTGGCGCCGTATTCGTGGGGCGCCTGAGCGTCGTTGTGTTCCTCCGGGGCGGGCTCCGTGTTGTCTAGCTCATTGTCGTTAGCCACAGGTGCTGTCGACTCCTCTTGTGTCGGTCAGAATTTGGCACCCTGACCAGCGGAGAGGGCACCTCTCCTAGCAATTCTACCGTGCTAAGGGTACCTTTGCTGGCCAAAACACCCCTTAGGAGGCCACTAAAGCGGGTTCCACGCGCTTTTCCGGGCCCTAGACGAGGCCGGATACGTCCGACAGGGTTTTCAGCCGTCTATGGCGGGTGCAGCGGGTGTGAACGCCAGCACACAAACCGGCATTTTTCAACAACTTTTTTCCGGCGGCGGGTACTTTATCCGTACGTGTCCCGCGGTCCCCTGCCCTTGACGCTCCGCAATCCCTTCCGCCAGTTGGGTGCTGCCGGACCAATAACTTCGATCCGGGTGACGACGCCGGGACCCAGTTCTGCCTCGAACCGGGCAATCAGGGTCTCCCGGAGCAGCCGCAGCTGCGTGGCCCAGGCAGTGGAATCGCAGCGGACCTGAACGGTGGTGTCCGAGAAGGACTCCGGTTTGCAGTGCGCACTGACATCCGGGCCCACCAGCTCCTCCCAGCGGGAAATGACGGAACCGACGGCCACCGGAGAATTCCAACCACGTTCGTTGACGAACCGGTTGAAGACTTTGCCCAGGCCTTGAGGGTCACGCCCGGTGTATTCGCCCGGAACAAACGGAGTTTGCCGCCGCTGTCCCTGTTTGCGCCGGCTTGCCGGAATGCGCTGGTTTCCGCGCGCCTGGGCAGCCTGGCGCATCCGGTTCAGCTGTTCCCGGGCGGCATCGGGACGGTCGTCTCCTCCGTCCGGCCCGGCAGGTTCAGGAGAATTAGCCGGCGGCAGCACTGACGCCTCCCGGGACAACGGGGATCTGCCGGCCGGAAAGGGCAGCCGGAATGTCTTCCCCCACGGCAGCCGTCACCAGCACCTGCTCGGCGCCGGAAACTATGGCAGCCAGGCGCTGGCGCCGGCCGGCGTCGAGTTCGGCAAAGACGTCGTCCAGGATCAGGATCGGCCCGCTGCCGGGAGCATCGTCATCGTCCCGCAGCAGGTAGTAGGAAGCCAGCCGCAGGGCCAGCGCGAGGGACCAGGTTTCTCCATGCGAGGCATAGCCCTTGGCGGGCGCAGGCCCCAGCAGCAGTTCAACTTCATCCCGGTGCGGACCTACCAGGGAGATTCCGCGATCCACTTCACGTTTGCGGTTGGCGGCGAAGGCCTGAAGGAACCTCTCCTGCAGTTCTTCCTGTCCCAACCCCAGCAATTCTGCAGAATCAGCAGGTCCATCAGCGGCGCCGTCGTCCTCCACCTGTCCCAGCAGCGTGGACCGGTAGACGCCTCTGGCGGCTTTCGAACCGTCGGTCAGGTCTGCGTAGGCGCCGGCAAGGTGCGGGCTCAAGCGGTCCAAAGCCTGCAGCCGGGCCGCCAGGAGCTGCGCTCCGGCAGCGGCCATGTGATGGTCCCAGACATCCAGGGTTGCTTCATGCGCCGAGGTAAAACGTCCGCTCATCCGGGCCGATTTCAACAGTGCATTGCGCTGTTTGAGCACGCGTTCATAGTCAGCGCGGGTCGCGGCATGCCGGGGAACGAGGGAGACGATCATGTCATCGAGGAACCTGCGGCGGGCGGAGGGATCTCCTTTGACCAGGGCAAGGTCTTCAGGGGCGAAGAGCACCGTGCGGCAAATGCCGAGAATGTCGCGGGCCCGCACGGGATTGGCACGGTTGATCCGTGCACGGTTGGCCCGGCCGGGATTGATTTCGACTTCCAGCGCCGTGGCCTGGGACCCGCGCACTATCCGTGCACGAACCAGGGCCTGGTCAGCGTCAAACGCCACGAGCGGAGCATCGGAACTGACCCGGTGTGACGACAGGGACGCGAGATACCCAATCGATTCCACAATGTTGGTCTTGCCTGTGCCGTTGGGGCCGACAAAAACGCTCACTCCGGGCTCCAGACTCAGGTCAAGCTGCCCGTAGCTGCGGAAACCCGTCAGCGAAAGGTAATCAACGTACACGCTGGGCCACCTGGTCTATCCGTCCTGTCCGTCTTTCTCATTTGCCATCGCTGCCGGCCGTGAACGCCAGGCATCCGTCCTGAACAGCCTACCGCCGGCTACTCCGGCGTCCCGGCATCACGGATGGCCTGTTCCGCTGCGCTCAGCGGGACGTCCTCCCGTGCCGACTCCTGTTCGGGCAGGACAGTTTTCACTGCATGACCGCCAAACTGTCCGCGCAGGGCGGCAACCAGCTTCATGGCAGGAGAATCTTCCTGCCTGGAGGCGAACCGGGCAAAGACAGCCGAGGCGATGGCAGGTGCCGGAATTTCAGCGGCCATTGCTTCCTCCACGGTCCATCTTCCCTCCCCGGAATCCTCAACGAATCCTGCCACCCGTTCCAGCCCCGGATCCTCTTCCAGGGCCCGGACCGCCAGTTCCAGGAGCCAGGAACGGATGACCGTTCCGCTTTGCCAGGCCCGCAGGATCCCTGGAACGTCATCGATGATCTTCTGGGCTTCGAGGAGCTCATACCCCTCGGCGTAGGCCTCCATCAGGCCGTATTCGATCCCGTTATGCACCATTTTGGCGTAGTGTCCGGCTCCGGTTCCTCCGGCGTGGACAAAGCTGTCTGCCCGGTGGCCGGAGGGACGCAGCGCGTCGAAAACCGGCAGTGCCCGGTCAACATCAGCGGCGGAACCGCCGACCATGAGGCCGTATCCCTTGTCGAGCCCCCAGATTCCGCCTGATACGCCGCAGTCGAGGTAGCGGATGCCCTTCTTCGCCAGCAGTTCGGAATGGCGCTGGTCATCGGTATAGCGGGAGTTGCCGCCGTCGATGACCAGATCCCCGCTGTCAAGCATTTCGGCGAGGTCGCTGATGACTGCTGTTGTGGTGTTCCCGCTGGGAACCATGACCCACAAAATCCTGGGCGAAGGCAGTTCAGCGGCGAGTTCGGCAAGGGATCCGACATCGCTGATGACGGGATTCTGATCGAACCCGGTCACCTGGATGCCGTTGTTCCTCAGCCGCTCGCGCATGCTGAAGCCCATTTTTCCCAGTCCAATGAGGCCAATGTGCATTTCGGTTCCTCTCTGCTGTCCACGACGGTGGGCGGCAAGGCTCCCGAACTGCTCCGGTGGAAGCCTTACTGGTTGGGCAGCCGGACTGGCATCAGAAGGTACCGGTAATCTTCCTGGTCGTCACCGGTGAGTTCTTCCTGGGCGGAGATCACGGCAGGCTTCGGCGGGGTGGTGAAGGAGAAACGGACGTACTTGCTCGGGAAGGCTCCAAGGCCTTCGCTGAGGTAGTGCGGGTTGAAGGCGACCGTGATTTCGTCACCAATCAGTGATGCTTCAAGTGCCTCGGATGCCTGGGCATCCTCGCCGGTGCCGGCGTCGAGGGTCACCTGTCCGTCGGTGAAAGCCAGCCGGACCGGAGTGTTCCGTTCGGCGACGAGCGACACGCGCCGCACCGCTTCGACCAGCGCGGATGTTTCCACAGTGGCGTGAATCGGGGTGTTGTCCGGGAAAAGGGAACGGATCTTCGGGTAGTCGCCGTCGACCAGCAGCGACGTGGTGCGCCGGCCGCCGCTTTCGAACCCAATCAGCTCGCTGTCCTCGGAAAGAGCAATGTTCAGGTCGCCGCCGCCGCCGAGGGTCTTGGCAACTTCGTTGAGGGTTTTGGCCTTGACCAGCGCACTCGTTGAGATGCCCGGCGTTGCCGGCTTCCAGGGAAGCTCCCGCAGTGCCAGCCGGTAACGGTCGGTCGCCAGGAACGTAATCAGATCGTCTTCGATCTCCATGCGGACGCCGGTAAGGATCGGCAGGGTGTCGTCGCGGCTTGCGGCAATGATGACCTGTGAGACGGCCTGGGCGAATGCGTCTCCGTCGACGACGCCGCTGACATCAGGGAGCGCCGGCAGCTCCGGGTATTCCGAGACCGGCATGGTGGCCAGGTTGAAGCGGCTGTTACGGCAGGTGAGAGTCACCTTTGACCCGTCGGTTTCGACGTCGACGGGAGCTGAAGGCAGGCTGCGGCAGATCTCGGCAAGGAGCCGTCCCGAGACCAGGATCGTGCCTTCTTCGGAGATGTCGGCAGGAATCTGCAGGCGTGCGGAGATCTCGTAGTCGAAGCTCGCGATGCTCAACGAACCGGACTCGGCCTTGATCAGCAGTCCGGAAAGGACAGGAACCGGCGGGCGGGGTGAGAGGGACCGTGCCGTCCAGGTAACCGCCTCGGCCAGGACATCCCGCTCAACTCTGAACTTCACTGCAGGGTGCCGCCTTTCACAACGTACTTATCAGTACTACTGAACTTTCATGAACGTGAGGGAGCATTGCGTGCGGCTGGGGCCGCGCGGTTGTCCGCCTGGGAATCACCACAATACCCTGTGCCAGCTTACCTTCAGCGGTGCCTGCCTGCATGGGCTGGAAGAAGGACTTCAGGGAGTCATTGTGCTGTTGCCCAATGGACACTCACCAGGTTGAAAGAAGAGCTCCCAGGAACTTCCTTGGAACATCGGATGTCTGGGCTGGAAGGTCAGATGTTATTTGGTGGAACCCAAATTCTTAAGATTCGTAGTGTTAATAACCGTTGTGGATACTGTGGATAACTCGATCTCCCGGGCCGGGTTGGCGGTTTAAGGCTGTTGATAACTTGTGGAGGGCCAGCCTACGCGCCGATGGCCCCTGTTGGGAACTTTTTGTCGGTTCCGTGTATCCACAGGCTGAACGGCCTAACGCCGGGTTGTCCACCGAGTTATCCACACCCTTGTCCACACTTGTTAATTTCGAGCCCCTTCGGGGCCCTTACATCCGCGTCAGGCCGGGGATTTCTAAGCTTCACGCTGCTGCTGCTTGATGCGGTTCGTCAGTTCGGTGACCTGGTTGTAGATGGCCCGGCGTTCTGCCATGAGTTCACGGATCTTCCGGTCGGCGTGGATCACGGTGGTGTGGTCCCTGCCGCCGAGCTCCTGGCCGATCTTTGGCAGGGACATGTCAGTGAGTTCGCGGCAGAGGTACATAGCAATCTGTCTGGCAGTCACCAGCGTGCGGGTCCGCGACTTGCTGCAAAGTTCCTCCAGGCTGATCTGGAAGTACGCAGCCGTCTGTCCGAGGATCGACGCCGCGGTGATTTCCTGGGCGCCGTCGTCGGTGATCAGGTCCTTCAGCACAATCTCGGCCAGGCCGACGTCGACCTGCTGGCGGTTCAGGCTCGCGAAGGCGGTAACCCGGATGAGGGCACCTTCCAGTTCCCTGATGTTCGTGGAGATCTTTGAAGCGATGTATTCGAGGACGTCGTCGGGGGCGCTGAGCGAATCCCCGATGGCCTTCTTGCGGAGGATAGCAATGCGGGTTTCCAGTTCCGGCGGCTGGACGTCGGTGAGCAGGCCCCACTCGAAGCGGGAGCGCATCCGCTCTTCAAATCCCGAGAGCTGCTTAGGGGGCAGGTCGGACGTGATCACTACCTGCTTGTTGTGGTTGTGCAGGGCATTGAAGGTATGGAAGAACTCCTCCTGCGTGGCGTCCTTATTGGCCAGGAACTGGATGTCATCGATCAGCAGGATGTCCACGTTCCGGTATAGCTGCTTGAAGCTTGCGCCTTCGTCGTAGCGGATCGAGTTGATGAAGTCGTTGGTGAATTCCTCGGAGTTTACGTAGCGCACCCGGATGCCGGTGTAGAGGTGCCGGGCATAGTGGCCGATGGCGTGCAGCAGGTGGGTCTTGCCCAGTCCGGAGTCACCGTAGATGAACAGGGGGTTATAGGCCTTGGCCGGAGCTTCAGCCACGGCCACTGCCGCAGCGTGGGCAAACCGGTTCGATGAGCCGATGACGAACGTCTCAAAAACGTACTTCGGATTCAGGCGGCCGAATTCCTGTGACGTGCTGGGCGGTGTGGGTGACGGAGCACTCTCTCCCGTTGGTACCGGTGACGGGGCAGGCTCTTCGGGTTCGGGTTCGGGCTCTGCCTGGGCAACCGGCGTCAGGTCCGCGTCAATGACGAATGCGCACTGGATATCTGCCTGGAAAACCGTCTTGAGGACTTCGTCCAGAATGTTCTTGAGCTGCGTCTGCAGTACTTCCCGGGTGAGTTCGTTGGGGACAGCGACCAGCAATGTGGTTCCAATCAGTCCCTGCGCCTGTGCAAGGACCACGAAACCGCGCTGACGGGGAGAGACCCTGTCGTCGGTCTCCAGGGTTCGGATGACCTTGCGCCAGGAGCTGCCGACATCGTTGATTTCGTCCGTACCCACAAAAACCTCTCGTGACGCCGCATGGCGATCTAAGAAACCGGAATCCAGGCCTGGATCCCGGAGGATCATCCACAGACTTATGCACACCCGTGGATAAAACACCCAGCGCCAAGCCTAGATCATCATTTCGGCTCTCGGTAGCTGGATTCCTGCGCCCCCGTGCCACTTGGGACATCACTCACAATGCCACGGAGGGACCACTGTCAGGGCAGTTGTCCACAGGTGTGGGAGGTTCTGTACAAACAGGCAGTGTAAGCCCGGTTTGACTGGAATCGGGGTCTCACCTAACGTTGAGTAGTCCTTTGTGTCTGCTATCTGCACTCATTCATGCCCATCAGGGTTCTGGGAATCAGGGTCCAGGTCCGGGTTGAGAGCAGTCAGGCACATGAAAACTTAGCGCCGCTTGTGCTTCCCCCTTGATGCAGCAGGCGCAGCGCATATTGTCTTGGAGTAACCACCGTGAGCAAGCGGACTTTTCAGCCGAATAACCGCCGTCGTGCCAAGAAGCACGGCTTCCGCCTTCGCATGCGCACCCGTGCCGGCCGTGCCATTCTTTCCGCACGCCGTGGCAAGGGCCGTACCGAACTGTCGGCGTAACACAGCCTTAGGTTTGTCGATGCTGCGCGAGCAGCTCCGTCCCCCTACCTTGGCGGCTTAATGCTGGCCGCGAGGAACCGGGTGCGTTCGTCGGCGGATTTTTCCCATACTGTACGTTCCGGCGCCCGGAACCGGCGCCGGCACGGTGTCTTATATGCAGTGCCCAACCCGGCCGCGCCCACGCGCGTCGGGTTCATTGTGTCGAAAGCCGTTGGGAACGCCGTGACACGTAACCTCGTTAAGAGAAGACTGAGAGAAGCAGCAGCGCAGAGCCTGGCTCAGAACCCCACCGGGTTTGACATTGTCGTCAGGGCACTGCCGCCGGCGGCATCGGCATCTTGGGCGCAGCTACGCGCGGATTATGCTGGTGCCCTCTCTGCATGCATCGGCAAGCTTTCGCGGCAGTGACCACAAAGGTGAGGGAGGGACATACGATGGGCCGCACCGGCAATCAACCGGCGAAGGCCTATGTTCCCGTTGCCCTGGTGAAGGCGGTACTGCGTTTCGTGTGGCATCTGCCTCGAAACATCCTGATCGGGATTCTGAAGGTTTACCGCAAGCTCATCTCACCGCTGTATGGGCCGGTATGCCGCTTCTTTCCATCTTGTTCTGCGTATGCCCTTGAGGCCGTCACCGTTCACGGTGCGGTGAAGGGCACATGGCTGGCAGTCCGCCGGCTTATCCGCTGCCACCCCTGGAACGACGGCGGAGTCGACCACGTGCCCGAAGGCCGAAGGACCTGGCCGCAGGAATCGGTCCCCAGGATTATTGTGCTGAATCATCCCGTGATTCCGGCAGACGAAGACAGCCGCCCCGCGGCTTGAGGAGTGTAAATGGGTTTCTTCGACACGATCATGTTTCCATTCAAATGGGTGGTGTCATGGATCATGTGGATCTTCCACGAGGGATTTGTGTTCCTCGGGATGGATGCCGCATCCGGATGGACCTGGACGCTGTCCATCATCGGGCTGGTTATCGTCATCCGTGCCGCCCTGATTCCGGTTTTCGTCAAGCAGATCAAGGCGCAGCGAGGCATGCAGTCGCTGCAGCCGGATCTGCGTAAGCTCCAGCAGAAGTACAAGGGCAAGACGGACCAGCTCTCGCGCCAGGCCATGACGCAGGAGCAGATGGCCCTGTACAAGAAGCACGGCACCAACCCCTTCGCGGCGTGCCTGCCGATGCTGATTCAGATGCCGTTCTTCTTTGCCCTGTTCCAGGTGCTGAACGGTGTTTCCAACGCCAGCTCCGACGGCGAGGGCATCGGCGCCCTGAGCCACGACGCCGTCGTCCAATTCGATGAAGCCTCCATCCTCGGCGCGCCGCTCTCCTCCTCGCTGCTGCACGGGTTCGGCACGGAGGGTCACACCTCCGTTGTGGTTCTCTCGATCATCATGATCATCGCCATGACGGCGTCGCAGTTCATCACGCAGAAGCAGATCATGTCCAAGAACATGTCTGAAGAAGCACTGCAGAGCCCGTTCATGCGCCAGCAGAAGATGATGCTTTACGTACTGCCGCTCGTTTTCGGCATCGGCGGCATCAACTTCCCGATCGGTGTCCTGATCTACTGGACCACCACCAACCTGTGGACCATGGGACAGCAGTTCTTCGTGATCCGCCGCATGCCCACCCCCGGGTCCCCTGCCGCCAAGGCCCTGGCCGAGCGCCGTGCCCGCAAGGGCCTGCCGATGATGCCGCTGCTGGGCGAAAAGAAGTCCGAGCCGGTTGAAGAAGTACCCGTCCCTGCCAAAGCACAGCGCCAGCAGCCCCAGCGCAAGAACAGGAAAAAAAGATGAGCACAGAGCACGTCGAAGAGTCCGTGGAAGAACTGCCTGAGGCTGCTGAAGGCGGCACCGTCAGCCGTCTGGAGGAAGAGGGCGACGTCGCCGCTGACTACCTTGAGGAGCTGCTCGATATCGCCGATATTGACGGCGATATCGACATCGAGGTCCGCAGCGGACGGACCTATATTTCCGTTGTCTCCGAAGAGGGAGACGACTCCGGCCTGGAGTCCCTGGTAGGGCGCGGGGGCGAGGTTCTTGAGGCACTCCAGGAGCTCACACGGCTCTCCGTGCTGACGGCGACTGACAGCCGGTCACGCCTTGTCCTGGACATCTCCGGGTACCGCAAGGAACGCAGCGAGGAGCTGCACCGGATCGCCGAGGATGCGGTTTCCCGGGCCAAGACATCCCGCAAGGAAATCGCCCTGGCACCGATGAGCGCCTACGAGCGCAAGATCGTTCACGACGCCGTTGCGGAGCTTGGGCTCGTTAGTGAGTCCGAAGGTGAAGGGCCGGAACGCCACATCGTGGTGTCCCTTTCCGACGCATAGCCTTGCCTGCCCGGATATCTCGCTAAGACTAGGATCTGTTTTTCGTGGTTGAAATTACGCCCGCCGAGCATACTGCTGCGGTTAAGGTTTTCGGACCCCGCCTCCCGCTGGCAGAGCGCTATGTGGAGCATCTGGCTACCTCCGGCATGGAGCGCGGGTTGCTCGGACCGCGTGAAGTTCCGCGGTTGTGGAGCAGGCATGTGCTCAATTGTGCTGTGGTCGCTGATCTGATTCCCGATTCCAGCAGGGTGGCGGATGTTGGCTCGGGAGCCGGGCTGCCCGGCCTGTGCCTGGCTATCGCCCGGCCAGACCTGACGATGACCCTGATTGAACCCCTCGAGCGCAGGGTGACCTGGCTGAACGAGGTCATCGACGATCTTGGGCTTGAAAACGTGGAGGTTATCCGCGGACGGGCTGAACAGGTAGTCGGCAAGGTGGAGGTGGATGTAGTCACGGCCCGGGCCGTCTCCGCACTCACCGGACTGGCCGGCCTGACTATTCCCCTCCTGAAGGGCTCAGGAGTAGTGCTGGCCATCAAGGGGCGAAGCGCCGCAGAGGAAATTGAAAAGGCTGCCAAGCAGATCCGCCGGCTTGGCGGCAAGGAAACATCTGTGGTCACCGCCGGCGAAGATGTGCTTGAAGAGCACACGACCGTCGTCCGCATTGTTGTCTAGGCCTTGCCTGGTACTGCACACACCCTGCCCGATCCGGTGATTTGACCGGCCAGCCGATAGGCTAGGGGCAGTAATGCCTTATGTTGTGAAAGTGAGCATGTCCAGGTGAGTGTGCGCGATTCTGCCGCAAAACGAATTCCCCCCTTTGCTGCGCTGGGTTCTGCCTTCTCATCGCCTTTTTCTAGGAATCAACCTGAAGAGGTTGTAGAACCAAAGCATGACTTGCCTGTTTCACGTGAAACGGGACATGCTGTTGCAACACTGTCTGCCGGCGCATCGTATGTGCCTGTTCCCGAGACCAGCGAAGGTGGTGTAGCCGGCCAGGCGGTTTATCCGTCAGAGTCGGTAGACGTTATGGATCTGATGGACGAGAGCACACCACTGGCCCGCGAACTTGCCAGTGAGAACCGGCGCCGCGAGAGGCTCCGGGGCAGGGTCCTGCCCCGGCCTGCGGAGACCCGCATTATGACCGTCAGCAACCAAAAGGGCGGTGTCGGGAAGACGACGACGACGGTAAACCTTGCCGCCGCCCTAGCCACTGCCGGACTCAACGTCCTGGTGATCGATATCGATCCGCAGGGAAACGCGTCCACCGCACTCGGAATCGACCACAGGGCAGACGTAGAGAGCATCTATGACGTCCTCATCGATGATTTGCCCCTGGGTAAGGTCGTGGCGCAGTGCCCGGACATCCAGAATCTCATCTGCGCTCCCGCCACAATCCACCTTGCAGGTGCGGAAATCGAGTTGGTCTCCCTCGTAGCGCGTGAGCAAAGGCTGCGGCGTGCCATCGACGTCTACGCCAAGGAACGCAAGAATGCCGGCGAAGAGCGGCTGGACTACATCTTCATTGACTGCCCGCCGAGCCTGGGACTGCTCACCGTCAACGCTTTTGTTGCGGCCAAGGAAGTGCTTATACCCATTCAGTGTGAGTACTACGCTTTGGAGGGCTTGAGCCAGCTCCTGAAGAACATCGAGATGATCCAGAAGCACCTGAACGCTGATCTAGTTGTTTCTACGATCCTGCTCACCATGTATGACGGCCGGACCAACCTGGCCGCACAGGTGGCAGCTGAGGTCCGCGAACACTTCCCGCAGCAGGTCCTGTCAGCAGTTGTGCCCCGCTCGGTGAGGATTTCTGAAGCACCGAGCTACCAGCAGACCGTTATGACGTACGATCCGTCGTCGACAGGTGCCCTTTCTTATCTTGAAGCAGCTGCCGAGATCGCCCAGCGATCCGTCTAGACACTCCCCTTGGGATACCGGGTGAACCCGACGGTGAACCGTAGAATACTCTCACAATCAATCCATGCCGCTTGCTGTGTGCATAAGGGAAGGACTTACCCATGACCGAAAAGCGTCGTGGTTTGGGCCGGGGTCTGGGAGCATTGATTCCCAGTACTCCCGAGTCTTCGGAGACAACTGAAACCTCCCAGTCAACCAGGGCCGGTCGGCCGGTCGATCTGTTCTTTGCCGCTGCAAGCGATGAGGTTGCACCAGGCCGCACGGGCGGAGTCCGCCGTGGTGCCGGCATCAACAAGGAAGCTCTGCGCGCCCCTTCCAAGAAGAAGCCGGCAACCCGTTCGGCAGCGACCCGGAAGGCGGCCTCCACGGCAAACGCCGGCGCAGCTGCCCCTACACGGGACAAGCCTGCTGTCCTCCCAGAGGTTGGTGCCGAAAAGCCTGCAGAAGCCGCTGTAGAGACGCCTAGGAAGCCCAGTGCGGCCCGCAAAAAGGCCGCTGCACGCAGGGGGCCTGAGGAGCCCGTAAAGGCTGCGGAAGGGGCAGCGGAAGCAGCTGTTGCCGATAAGGGGCAAGCTCCGGCGGACCCCGAGAGCGGTGTTTCACGTGAAACGCTGCTGGAGGTACCGGGTGCGCGTTTCGCCGAACTGCCGATCGATTCCATTCACCCGAACCGAAAGCAGCCGCGAAGCGTCTTCGATGAAGAAGACATGTCTGAGCTGGTGCACTCTATTCGTGAGATCGGCGTTCTGCAGCCCATTGTGGTTCGGCCGTCCGCTGAGGGGGATGAGGATCACCCCTATGAACTGGTCATGGGTGAGCGTCGCTGGCGCGCAAGCCGTGAAGCCGGTCTGGACAGGGTGCCTGCCATTGTCCGGTCCACACAGGACGTGGACCTGCTGCGCGACGCGCTTCTGGAAAACCTGCACCGCAGTCAGCTGAATCCGCTTGAGGAGGCTGCTGCGTACCAGCAGCTTCTGGATGACTTTGAGTGCTCGCATGAAGAGCTTGCTGAACGCATCGGCCGGTCACGTCCGCAGATTTCCAACACGTTGAGGTTGATGAAGCTGCCTCCGCTGGTGCAGCGCCGTCTTGCTGCGGGCGTTCTGTCCGCCGGCCACGCACGCGCCCTCTTGGGTCTGAACGATCCCGCCGAGATGGAGAAGCTGGCCCAGAAGATCGTGGCCGAAGGCATGTCAGTTCGCGCAACCGAGGAAGTTGTGGCGCTGTCTGACGGTATCCGCCGGCCCGCGAAGGAAGCCAAGCCCAAGGTTGGAGCTCGGCATGAGCGCCTAGATTACTTGGCTAATTCGTTGTCTGACCGCCTGGACACCAACGTCAAGATCACTCTCGGTGCCCGCAAGGGCAAAGTGAGCATCGAGTTCGCGAGTGTTGATGACCTGAACCGCATCATGACTGTCCTCAACCCCGTCGATAGCCAAGCATCCTAAGCGATCGAGCCGAGAACGGTCCCTGTTTCACGTGAAACAGGGACCGCTTTTCGTTGGAGCTGCCGTGTAAGTGACGAGTGCTGATTCCGCTCCGCACGGCTTGTGCGGCGCAAGCGGTCGCGTAAACCTGTCTTTCTTAGCTCGATATCCGCCAGCGACTGATATCAGGCGTGGCCGTTTCACGTGAAACGTCATTCGGCTTGCGGCTTCAGTCCTCGTTTCGGCGCCCGGCATTGTAAGCAACCCGCTGCTAGTCGTCCGGAAAGGTAGTCGGTGGGCATACAGTCCTGACCGACTCCCTCCGCTGAGCTGCGTCCTGTCGGAAAGGGATGTGATCTCACACGGATGGCAGTGGCCTCTACGAACTCCCACTCCCAGTGCTCGGACGCGGATCCTTGTCGGTGGTTTCACGTGAAACACTGGCCGACAGAGGGCCAGGCCCCGTGGTGCACCCGGCCAACTACCTTCCAGATAGAGAATATTCCGGCGCGCCACTCGGTCTCGGGCTGCCATGGTGGCAGGCTGTCTACGGGCTCCTTCGACGAATTGGTAGAGATATCACCCTAGGGCGGTTGCCTTAATGCATCTCTGTGACCATTCTGGAAGCGCCGTCCTCAGGACCAGGGGGGGTAGCTCCGACGACCACTGAACGAGGTCCGATCTGCGTATACGGCTGCCAGTGCTGGTGAACGAGGACACCCCTGGAGGGCGGCAGCTGATACGACGGGTGTTGAGGTTAGGTAGGGGTAGGAACCTTGCGGGCGACGTCTATCGACCACCAGCGTGACCGTCCGCCGTAGAATTCTGAGTCCAGCCTTCGTTCGTTTCACGTGAAACGAATGCCGTGGGCCCACTTCCTTGTGCACCAGTTGTCCTAGATGCGGTGTCGGCTGAAAGAAGGACCGGAGGAGAGGCATAGGCGGCCGGCGGAGAGTTGCTTGAGTGACTCTAGGCTTGGGTCATCCCGTGCTCCCGCCTCCGCAGCTAGGCGTGCCTCAATTGCCCGGCTACAGAACTAAGGTCACAGCGAATGTATTCGCCAAACCGAACCGCTTGTGTGGTGGATAGAGACTACGTCTCCGGCCACTCTCTACGAGACTCACCTCAAGCGCCTTGCTTAGGCGCAAGGTGTTACGCCGCGATCATATGATCTACGAACGATGTCGAGCTTCGTTAGCCCTGCCACAGTCAGTAGGCCAAGGGGCAATTCATCATCACCCCGCAAACTGCAGTTCGGTTTCACGTGAAACAAGCACGTGCGCTGCTTCGGGCAGCTCCAAGACGTTCATACCGGTGATGTCGCTCTAATCGATGGCGTTGAGCGCATAGGTTCTATAGACCGGAGCCGTTCCGGGTTTCGTTCTACCTGGCTGAAATCTGGGGACCCTCACGGGACTGCCCAGCCCCCTACCTGAACGCGCTCAACGACTAGGTCGTCTTCAGCATCATTTTTCAGACATCTAGCGACGAACGAGGCGCTTCGAGTTGTTTCACAACACAAATATCCGCCCACCTGATTCCGGCCCTGACCTGTGCAGGTCCCCATTTTCCCCGAGGTCGCCAGGAGTAAGGAAGTATTTGCGCGGAGGAAAGTCTGCTTTGTTTGGCATGTCATGCAGGCCAGAGCCGCAGGGGGACCCTATCGGTCGGCCTGTTTGGCGACTAGTTATGCAGCTCGGATCGAGTCCTGTCCTGTTTCACGTGGAACTCCGCTTCTGGCTCTTCCGATTCCAATGCTTAGAGTTCCACCCGCGTGCGGCCGAAAACAGCTACCCCGTGGGCAAACAGGATAACAACGACATGTGGCGGTCCCGTCGTTGCCTACGCATGCGTTTCCTTAGTACGGGCGATGTTCAGCGGTCGAGTTCTTCGAATGATGCCATCAAGCAGGGACCCCGCCTGCTCCAAGGGCGAACGTGTTTCTGCTGTCCTGCGGAGCCACTCGAGGGAGCGCGAAGGCCCTGGTCTCTCAACTTGTGGCAGTGCCGTGCCTGCGGCTACTTGCGGCCGAGATCAATCCAACGATAAATGCCGCAGGGGGATGAGTGGGCACCATGGCTTTGGAGCGCGGACACGAACACTGACGGATTCCAGATCCGCGCCCCTCGCTTACCGAGGTACAGCCTGTTTCACGTGAAACAGTAAAAGGGCTGCTCGGGTGCATGCCGGCATGCGTCGTGCAGGTGCCATCCGATCTCCGCGCTGTCGATCTGATGTTTCATGTCCGGTTATCTAGCCAACCAGTCGAGTCATCTGGTGAACCGAGGCTCGGGGCTCCCGCCGGCTCCGACTCCACGAGGACCGAGAGTATCGGCGCAACAGATGCTGTCCTCTGTCTCGAGGATCATCTTCGGATTCTGCTGGCGATAGGCGCGGACAATCATTCGGGAACGGGAACGGGAACGGGAACGGGAACGGGAACGGGAACGGGAACGGGAACGCGAACGCGAACGCGGACGCGGACGCGGACGCGGACGCGGACGCGGACAAGAACGGGAACAAAAGGACAGTGGGAAGATCTCGAAAGCCACCAGGACTCGAACTGCCCTGAGCGGCCTCAGCGGCCGATCCGGCCAGCTGCCCTGCCGGCCTAGTTTCACGTGAAACAGCACGATTCATTGTCCAGAACGCGGCGGCACCATATCGACGCGCTCCCTGCCCTGAGGGTTCTCCCAAGAGCACACTTTCGCTGAAAGAGCACTCCATACTCTTTCGTCCCACAACTACACAACGGCCCTGGGAAGAGTATCAGCTACGGGCCCGGTCCGCGGGTTCTCTGCATACTGACCAATGCTCGGTTGGCGCCTCAACTCTCCTGGGAGTCAATCCGAGTGGAGATGGCGAAGACACGTAGTTACCCTATTTCAGCCGAGTATGCCGCGGGCCGGAGTCGAGTGATTCGAGCAAAACAAGAAGTAGGTTCCGGTCAGCGGAGAACGGGATATCGCAGGTGCACAACCTGGCTGCCGACCAGCACATCAGGCTCGCCCAACGCACGCTGGGCATCCACGCTGCCGAAGTAGCGCTTCCCCGATCCAAAGACGACGGGTGCAACGTCCATACGCACCTCATCCACCAACCCGGCGGCGAACGCCTGCCCTCCCACGTCGCCCGCTGCGACTTCAACGATCCGGCTGCCCGCGAGGTCCTGCGCTGCAGCAACAGCGGCCTCGATGCCCTCGACAAAGTGGAAGGATCCCTCTGGGCGCCAGTCGCCGGGAGGAGGCCGATGAGTGACTACAACCATATGCTCCACCCCGGACGGAGGGGTTCCGTCCCAGCCATCGGTCAGGTCGAAGACGTGGCGTCCGACGACCGTCACCCCGATCTGGTCCCAATAGCGCCGGGTGTACTCGAAGGAAGCTTGGGACACGTTCAGCTCCCCGCTTGTATCCAGGGGCACATCACCGCCGGTCAGCCACTCGAAGAGCGGACCTGGCTGGTCTTGCAGGTCTGCGATGTATCCGTCCAGCGACACTGAGCTGTACATGACTACCTTGCCCACGGAGCTCTCCTTAGCTGGAAGTGGCCCCCCAAGTACAAGCCGCGGGTTACACTTCGCGAGACTGCGGCCATTAGCAAATAGTCCGGGTGGAGAGCCAACGCAGCACGTCCCCTAGCGTTCGTGGGAGCCCTGGTCGAACGTGCCGGAGACAATCTTCTCGAGTGCCTTCACATGTCCACGGTAGGCCTTGGAACCGTCCTTGGTGAGGCTGAGCCACGTCTTTCTGGAATCCAGGGTTCCGCGCTCCTGGCTCACATAACCGGCGTCCACCAGCGCTGTCACCTGCTTGCTGAACGCAGAGGGGGACAGGCCAAGGGTCGTTCGGAGGACGGAAGCCTCCACCGCTGTTCCGGCCGCCAGCATGGCGCAGAGCCGCAGCCGTGCCTTGGGATGTATGTGGGGATCGAGGTCGGCTTTCAACGGCGGGTGACCCGGCAATGGATTACGGAGCCGACGGCGTAACTCGCCACGGTTCCCGCTGCACAAATCAACACCATTCGGGTGAGGCCAATTACCAAGACAACCAGGAGACCGGATCCCGTGGGCGGAATCGATACGACATAGTTTCCACACTGGAAAAAGTAATGCCGTGCAGACCGCGTTCCGGCCTGCACGGCATCCGAGCTGTCTACAGGCCGGAAACGCGCCTGTGCTCGTCCGCCGGATTGAAACGGCTGACGTCGTCGAGGACCAGGGTGCCTGTGGGCTGATCCTCTTCCTCGAGCAGGTAGAGCCGCTGGATCGCGATGACAATGGAATCAGCCACAGTCTGCCGGAACACCGGATCAGCAAGCCTGTGGGCGTCATGGAAGTTGCTGAGATAGCCCAGGTCGATTCCCACCGAAGGGATGCCCGGAAGCTTCAGGGTGTCCCACGTGCGGGCGTGCACGCCGAGGCTGTTCATGTCCGTCCGCGCTGCCAGTTCCTTGATCATCAGGATCGCGGCACGCTGGCCAATGGGGGAGCGGGGCTCGCCGGTAGACGGCAATCCCCAGTAGTAGGCGGCGATGCCTGAGGCAGCCGGCTGGTCCAGCCAGTCGCAGTGGATGTCGACGTTCAGGCTGGGCAGCCTGCTCATCGGATCGGTGCCGCCAGGATCCCACGCCACTACCTCGGCGCCGAACTCCTTCAGGATCCGCTCTACCCGCTCGCTGACGTCCGAGGCTACGAGCAGTTCCGTCAACGGCTGGCCGCTCAGGCGTTCCGTGACGTGTTGAGAGGGCGCCTGGGAGCGGCCGGTGTTGAGGGTGATGGTTCGGCCGCGCAGGGCAGCGGTGGAACGGTCCAGACGCTCGTAATCGCGCAGCGCGAAGGCCTGGCTGGGGGAGATGGCACGGTTCACCCGGGACATTGCGGTCACCGTGTCGCCGTCGCACACCCCCGTTCCGGGGATGCCCAGGTTCTCTTGGAGCTCGGCCACTGCGTACCGGGTGCGCACACCGAATTCGCCGTCAATATGGCCGTAGTAGAAGCCGAGGTGGGAGAGGTGGCGCTGAAGTTCGGCGACGTCGTCACCCCGCACAGCCGGCTGGCCCTCGACGTAGGCGAGAGTGCGGTCACCGAAGCGGAACTGCGCTTCTGCCAGCGCGCGCTGGGTGTCCGGCCCTGCGACGCCGTCGACGATCAGGCCGCGGCTTTGCTGGAAGGCACGCACGGCGGCGTCGACATGGTCGTCGAAGACGGCCGGGTCGTTGACGGCGTCAGGCGCCAGGTAGGACATGGAAATGCCGGCGCGCAGCAGCGCTTCGCGAAGCGCCACCACGCGCCGGCTGGAGTCCAGCCTCCGCAGACAATCGTCCGTCGGATGCATCATGAGTCCTACTTCAGGAACGCCGCGAATTCCTGCTCGAGAACCTGCTTCGGCTTCGCGCCGATCGACGTGGCAGCTACCTCACCGCCCTTGAAGACGTACACCGCGGGGATGGATGTGATGCCGTACTTGGCGGCGATCGCCGGATTGTCGTCCACATTGACTTTCACGACGTCGACCTTGTCCGCGTACTGCGCAGCGATGTCGTCGAGGATGGGGGAGAGCATCCGGCACGGACCGCACCACTCAGCCCAGAAGTCCACGATTACCGGCTTGTCTGCGGTCAGTACGTCGGTGCCGAAGGAGGAATCTGTTACGTCTTTGGCGTTGCTCATTGTTCTTGCTCCTTGTGGATCTCTAGACGGCAGCGTTTTCGGAAACTGTTTCCGATGCCGGAGTGGGGACTGTGGCGGCGGTAGCTGCCGAGCCCATGTCTGCCAGGTAGTGCTCGACGTCGAGTGCGGCTACGCAGCCCGAGCCGGCAGCGGTGATGGCCTGGCGGTAGGTCGGGTCGATGACGTCACCTGCGGCGAAGACGCCGGGGAGGGAGGTCTTGGATGTCCGGCCCTGGACGGCGATGGTTCCGGCTTCAGTCAGCTCGAGCTGTCCGCGGACCAGGTCGACGCGCGGGTCGTTGCCGATGGCCACGAAGATCCCCGTGACGGCCAGGTCCGATTCGGAACCGTCCTGCGTGTTGCGCAGCCGGGCACCGGTGACCTTGTCTTCGCCGTGGATACCGACAACTTCGGAGTCCCAGACAAAGCGGATCTTCTCATTGGCAAGCGCACGGTCCTGCATGATCTTGGAAGCGCGCAGGGTGTTGCGGCGGTGCACCAGGGTCACGGAGGACGCAAACTTGGTCAGGAAGAGGGCTTCTTCCAGAGCGGAGTCGCCGCCGCCGATGACGGCAATGTCCTGGCCCTTGAAGAAGAAACCGTCGCAGGTTGCGCACCAGCTGACGCCGCGGCCGGACAGGCGCTTTTCGTCTTCCAGGCCCAGCTCACGGTAGGCAGAGCCGGTGGAGATGATCACGGATCGGGCGAGGAAGGTTTCACCTGTTCCGATAGTGACCTTCTTGACATCGCCCGAGAGGTCCACGCTGGTGACGTCTTCGAAGAGGATTTCGGTACCGAACCGGCTGGCCTGCTTCTCGAGGCTCATCATAAGGTCAGGGCCCATGATCCCTTCAGGGAAGCCGGGGAAGTTCTCCACATCAGTGGTGTTCATCAGTTCGCCGCCGGCGGTGACCGAGCTGGCGATCAGCAGCGGCTTGAGGTTCGCCCGGGCCGTGTAGATCGCCGCGGTGTAGCCGGAGGGGCCGGAACCAACAATGATGACGTCACGGACTTCCTGAGCGGAAGCTGTGGTGTCAGGGCGAATTTCTGTGCTCACGTGCTGTGAACCTCTTTCCTTGAAGTCTCGGTGGAGAACGGGCGTCTTCCGGTTGGTGGGAACGCCCGGGGTATCTCTAGCCACCCGTCACAACACTGTCAGGCAACAGCTTATTCCGAATGGCCCCTGCGTCACATGGTCAGCCGCCGGGGCGGTTCCCGGCGGCTGAAATGCGGCAGGTCAGGACACTGCGATTTCCGCAATCCGCAGGCCCCAGGGGTACTCGGCCTGTACCCCGCTGAGCCGCGGCAGCTGGGTGAAGTTGATGATGACGTAGCTCGCCGACGCCGGTTCGCCGTCCACCTTGGGGACCGTAATCGATGTCTTCGGGCCGGTGAAGCCGCTCTGTGCGACCGTCTGCGCGCCGTCCAGGGACGGCGAATCGTTCAGCATCACGGAGAAGTTGCCGCCGCTGCCATTGAGCTGTGTGATGTCGACCTTGGTGATGGCCGATTCTTCTTCGAGCTCGACGACGAGGGCCAGGCTGGGGGCGAGGCCGCCAAAGGTGTCGGACGCGTAGACGTAGCTGGACCAGTAGCTGGCCCCATTGCCGTCGACGATCTGCGGGAGGGCGGCGTCGTTCACCGAGTCCAGCTCCTGGTTGCCCGGAACCAGCCGGGTCACGCCTGCCGTGGCAGGGGCCGGCAGTGCTGTTCCTGTTTCGGCCGGTGCACCTTCCGTGGTGCTGGGAGCCTCGGCTGTGGGGGTCGGTTCAGGGTTGGCGGCGAAGAAGTCGCCGACCTTGCCCAAGCTGGTGAAGGAGAGGACCACCGCGACGATCAGGATCAGGCTCAGGATGGCGCCTACCAGCAGGCGGCCGAATTTGCGGCCGTTGCCGGCGTCGTTGTCCTCGTCCCGCCCGTCATCGTCATAGTCTCCGGAGTCATAGTCCGTGTCCAGCGCAGTACGGGGGAAGCTGGAGGCCTGACGGGTGTCCTGGCCGGCGGCAGCGTAGCCTTCGGCCGGGAAGTCGTCTTCGTTGTCCCAGCGGCTGGCTTTGGGTTCGTCGGCCCGAACCGTCCGGGTGGGCGTGGTCTGGGCTGAGCCCTGCGGGCTATGGCGCGGCGGAGGAGGAATGGAAGCGGCACCCGTGGCTGCTTCAGCAGGCGCTTCCTGCGCACCGCCGTACTCCAGGTCCCGTGCGGCTGCGGCCGATGCCCCTGCGGCGGCCCCGCCTGCAGCGGCGCCCGCGCCGCGGCCGAAGCGCGGCAGATGCGGCTTGGACAACCCGGAGAGGAGCGGCTTGCGGTCCGGACGGTCCTCGACGTAGCGGTCCTCTTCGACCGTCTCAGGTTCCCGTGAGCGCGCGACGCCGAAAATCTCCGAGCCAAGCGTGTCGGTGAAGAACGGTTCTACGTACGGGGCGTCCCGTTCGATGACCAGGTCCAGCAGATCGGCTGCGTTGCCGCTGGAGGTCACCAGGTAGGTGCGTCCGTCGCTGACGCCCAGATCCAGGATCTGCACCGTGGACTGCCGCTCGCCAATAGCGATCTCGCGTGCGCTTGCACTGACCTGCGTGGCGTTCTGCGGCGCAGCAACAAGGATACTGACGGCGCGGTTGAGCACCTGGTCCACGCCGTCGAGGACGAGGTCATTCTCTGCCGATGCCAGCACCTGGGCAGTGACCTTGTATCGGCCGCCCAGCACTGATCCAGCGTTTACCGGCTGTGGCACGTGTTCCTCCCGTGGAAACGGCTATGTCTGCGAAGAGCTGCTGCTTCCGGCGCCGGTGAGGCCGCCGGTGCGGTTAATACGCGCAGGCCCTCAAGACCTTCCCGTACTCCCCACTTTGTACCCATGCTACCCGCGGCAGGCAGCAAAGCCGGAGTTGGTCGTCTTAGGCCCGGCGCACGAACTTCGCCAGGACCGGTTTCAGCAACTCTTCCAGTTCGCGCACTTTGAGTACCCGGAGCATCCCGAGGTACACCGCGGCCATCAGCACGCCGCAGACGGCCAGCACAACGGTGGCACTGATGAGGGACTGCCAGGCAAAGCCGTCCGCACTGTAGCCGCCCATGACTGCCAGGGCGGCTGCCCCGGCTGCGGCCGCGGCGAGGGCAGCCACAGTAAGCCGGACGTGGACATCGAACACCCGGTCCGCGCCGTAATAGCCCAGCTTCCGCTTGAGGAAAAGGTGGCTGAGCACCACGGCACAAACGTTCCCGATCGAGTAGGCCACGGCGAGGCCAAAGACAATCCGGTCCGCCGGCAGGGCGGCGGCTGCCAAGGCCAGGCCGATGCCCAGCGCAGCGAGGATGATCTGCATGATCATTGGTGTCTTGGCGTCTTCACTGGCGTAGAAGGCCCGGTTCATCAGGAACGTTGCGCTCAGGAAGGGTGCGCTCACGGCGAGGAGGACGAGCACCTGCCCCTGGATCGCTGCCGAGGCATTGGATCCGCCTCCGAACCACATGCCGATCGGGCCTGCCAGGACCACCATCACCGCGGAGCAGAAGACGGTGGCCACGCCGATGACCCGCAGGCCCCGGGAAATGGTCTCCCGCACGCCGTCGAGGTTCTTCTCCGCGAACGAGTGGGACATCCGGTTGAACAGGACTGTGGCCAGGGACAGCGCTATGACGGAGTGCGGAATGATGTACAGCATTGCCGCGGTCTCGAGGTTCACCTGCCCGGCGATCTGCTGCGGAGGATCCATTGCCAGGAACGCCGGCCGCGCGTCGGTGGCGATGGTGGCGACGTTTGTGTAGACGAGGTATGCGCCGTTGCCGACCAGCATGGTGATGATGGTCCATTTAGCCACCCGGGCGGTATCACCCAGGCCCACTCCGCGCAGGCCGAAGGAAGGCCGGAGCCCCAGCCCGAGCTTCTTCAGCGGGAACAGCAGCACCAGTGCCTGCAGGACAACGCCGAGCGTGGTGCTTCCAGCCAGAATCAGTGTGGCCGTAGGCGTCCAGTTGTCCGGGGCGAACTGTTCGGTGGTTTCCCGGCCCAGGAGGGCGATGAAGAGGACAAGCCCGCCGATGGCTACGAGGTTATTGACGACCGGCGCCCACATGTAGGCGCCAAAGCGCCCGTTGGCGTTCAGTATCTGGCCGATCACCGCGTAGGCACCGTAGAAGAAAATCTGCGGCAGGAGCCAGTACGCGAAATTGGTGGCGAGGGCCAGTTCAGCTCCGCTCAGGCGCGTGCCGAGGTTGACCACAACCGGCGCCGCGAGGGTGGCGACCAGGGCAATGGCGGCAAGGAGAGTGAGGCTCAGGGTCATGATCCGTGAGACGTATTCGGTGCCCCGGTCTTCGCGTTTGCTCGCCTTGATGATCTGCGGGACGAGCACGGCGTTGAACACGCCGCCGGCGACCAGCAGGTAGATGAAGTTGGGCAGGACGTTGGCGACGCCGAAGAGGTCGGTGACACCGGCAGTGCTGCCGATCGCTACGGCAAGCAGGGAGGTGCGGACCAGCCCGAGTACACGGGAGACCATGGTTCCCGCAGCCATCACGGCGCTCGAACGGGCAGTACTGGGAGCGGTAATCTGTGCGGCCATTATGTCCTTATGCTCTCACCTTCAGGCAGCGTTGGCTCAACGCAGGGCCGCGGACCGCACTTAGAGATGCTTGGGAAGAATTTCCCGGGCGAGGTCCGCGATGCGCCGCTCATTGGGAAAGGAGAGCCGCCGTCCCAGCATGCTCAGGGGGACCCAGGCGACGTCGACCGCCTCATGGTCCGGATCGTTTTCGATCGTCAGTTCCCCGCCCACTGCTTCCAGCAGGTAGTGGTGGACCGTCTTGTGGACCCGGTGGCCGCTGACCGTGAACCAGTAGTCGATGCTTCCCAGTGCAGTGAGGATCCGGCCGTCGATCCCGGTTTCCTCCGCGATCTCGCGGATGGCGGCCTGCTGGTTATCTTCATCATCCTCGGGATGTCCCTTGGGCAGGCACCATTCGAGCCGTCCGCCGCGGTTGAGGCGGGCAATGATGGCAACCGGCAGCTGGGGGTCCGTGGAATCCACCACAATGCCGCCGGCAGAGACTTCTTCCACCGTGGGAAGGGCCGCGTGGGCCGGGTGCGCGCCGGAACTTCCCATTGACGCAGTCAATGGGGTCCGCTTGGGCGCACTCGGGACGGGATGGGCCATACCCCCACTCTAACTATCTTTACGAAGCGATGATGACTGTTTGGGGCCCGCCCCCGCGCCGCCGCGCCAACCCCGGCGTGTCCGGGTCCCCTGCAGCCGCTGTTGTCCGCACCGGACGGTTTATCTGGCACGCTTAAAGCACTATGGCGCACCTATCCGACAGCTCGTTTCCCGATACACCCCTGCCCGATGTCATTCCCCGGCTCGGAGCCCTCTTCGAAGCTGCCGGGTTTGAGCTGTCCCTGGTGGGCGGGCCCGTCCGCGACCTCTTCCTTGGCCGCGTCTCTCCTGACCTGGATTTCACGACCAACGCCCGCCCGGACGACATCATCAAGGTCGTGCGCGGGTGGTGCGATACGTACTGGGAAATCGGACGCGAGTTCGGAACGATCGGGATGCGCAAGGACGGCTTCCAGATCGAAATAACGACCTACCGTGCCGACGCCTACGACCCGGATTCCCGCAAGCCGGCCGTTGCGTTCGGGGAACGGCTCGAGGACGACTTGTTCCGCCGGGACTTCACCATGAACGCCATGGCCCTGCGGCTTCCGCAGATGGAGCTCGTGGATCCGTTTGGCGGAGTCCGTGACCTGCATGCCGGACAGGTGCGCACGCCCGGTGCGCCGTCGACGTCGTTCTCTGATGATCCCCTCCGCATGATGCGTGCGGCACGCTTTGCCTCCCAGCTCAACGTCTCACTCGCCCCGGAGGTTTTCGAGGCCATGAAGGACATGGCGGAGCGGATCACCATCATTTCTGCCGAGCGGGTCCGCGATGAACTGGTGAAGCTGATCAACGGCAAAGCTCCCGCGGACGGAATCGACCTCCTCGTGGAAAGCGGCCTGGCCGACTACGTGCTCCCCGAGGTCTCGGCGCTGAAACTGGAGATCGACGAGCACCACCGCCACAAGGACGTGTACCAGCACTCCCTGACCGTGCTGCGCCAGGCCTGCGACCAGGAAACAGGAGTGGACGGTCCGGTGCCCGGTCCCGACTTTGTGCTCCGCTTCGCTGCACTGATGCACGACGTCGGCAAGCCGGCCACGCGGCGCTTCGAATCCACGGGAGCCGTGAGCTTCCTGCACCACGACGTCGTCGGCGCCAAGCTGGCGGCCAAGCGAATGAAGGCCCTGCGCTTTGACAACGACACCATCAAGGCCGTGTCACGCCTGGTGGAGCTGCACATGAGGTTCTACGGTTACGGCGACGCAGGCTGGAGCGATTCCGCCGTGCGCCGTTACGTGAACGACGCCGGTCCCCTCCTGCCACGGCTGCACCGCCTCACGCGCTCCGACGTGACGACCCGCAACAGGCGCAAGGCCGAGCGCTTGGCGTTCGCTTACGATGACCTCGAACACCGGATCGCAAAGCTGGCCGAGCAGGAAGAGCTTGCCGCCATCCGCCCGGACCTTGACGGCAGCCAGATCATGGCGTTGCTGGGAATCGGGCCGGGCCCGGTGGTGGGCCGGGCTTACCGCTTCCTGCTGGAGGAACGGATGGAAAACGGTCCGGCGGATCCGCAGGAAGCTGAGGCGAAACTGCGGGCATGGTGGCAGGATCAGCCGGAGAGCAGCCAGCCCGCGGCGGAAGACTAAGGACGAAAAGGACTCCCGATGACTGCAGAGAACCTCTGGCCGGTAGCACCGGACCTCACCCCTTCCGGGACGGCACTGCCCACCCTCTGGCTGGTCAGGCACGGGGAGACCGAATGGTCCAGGGACGGCAATTACACGGGACTCACCGACATCCCGCTGACGGCAGCCGGGGAGGCACAGGCCGCCGCGGCCCGGGAGAAGCTCGGACACATGAACTTCGACAGGGTGTTCACGTCTCCGCTGGTCCGTGCCCGCCGTACAGCCGAACTCGTGGGCTACCCGGACGCCGAAGTGCTCCCGCACGCGCATGAGTGGGATTACGGCGAAAATGAAGGCCGCCGGAGCACCCAGGTGAGGGCGGAGAATCCCGGCTACATCATCTGGAACGACGGCGTCCCCGGCGGTGAGACCCTCGCGGACGTTGCTGCCAGGGCGGACCGCATCATTTCCGCGGTGCAGGCCGGCTGCGGCACCGAGATGGACAGGGACCCGGGGGCGGTCCCCATTGAACAGGCGCTGCTGGTGGCCCACGGGCACTTCCTGCGTGTGCTGGCCGCACGCTGGCTGGGCCTGCCACCGGACAAGGGACGGCACCTCGCCCTGGCCACGGCGGCGGTATGCGTGCTGGGCTGGGATAAGCACACTCCGGCGATCCTCAGATGGAATATCTGAAAAAGTTTTAAAACATTTTTGCATTAGGACTTGGCAGCCTGCCGGCTGCGGGTTATATTTTTTCCAGCGCACCGCCGAGTTTTATCTCGCTTTGATCTCATTGTGAGGTCGCGTTGGCGCATGAACGGATCGGATTCCGGCAGACATGATCTGCACGGACAGGCACGGAAAAGGGGTGGATTATGGATAACGACTTCGCGGGCATCGCCTGGCGGACTCTGTTCGCCGCGGGCACCCCGGGCCTGAGCATCCGTACTGGGCGGGGTGAAGCCGCACCGGCGGCAGGCTTTAAGCCCGGCCGGCTGCACGGGATGCGGACTACTCCGTAACTTCCCCCGCTCGGACCGGGAGCCCCGGTCCGCACGGCACACCGGTTCCCGCCCGGACCTATCGGCGTCATTCGCACAACTCCTGGCTTCCGGCACCTCCGCTGCCTGTCCGCACCCGATGCGGCCATAAATCAGCACGCGGAATATGCGGCAGGAATAGATCAATGACTCCGGACCCTTAACCACGCTTCTTTAGTGTTTAATTTGCTGCGCCTTAAATGCGCCCATTTTTCGGAGAAATCACCATGCCTAATTTAAACCTGCCCTTTTTGGGATTGCACGAGGATGAATATCGGCAATCCTTATGTCCATCATCCGCGAAACCCCTCCGCCTTGGGGGCGCCGCGGCCAGCGCAGGACCCTCCAGCCATCCACGCAGAAGCCGGTCCCGCATGTTCAGGCTGCCGGGGCTGGCGCGGCTGGTCCGCACCCTTCGCGGCAGCCTCGTCCGGAGTACACACGCGGTTGAGGCGGCTGAGGAACGGCAGCTTGACCTGCTGAACCTGTACGCCTCCGCAAGCCGCGCCAAGGGACGGCTGGGCCCGTGAGAGCCTGCACACCCTGACCCCGGGATCCACTTGGATCCGGGGTCAGGAATCAAAGCGGGACCTTCCGGCGTTGTATGGTCGATAGGTAGGAACACAGGCCAGTGAGGAAGGGAGTGCTGTGCCCCAGGTCAACCGGGTGGCCATGCTCTCGCTGCATACCTCGCCACTCGAACAGCCTGGCTCCGGCGACGCCGGCGGCATGAACGTCTACGTTCGTTCTGTTGCCCTCCAAATGGCGAAAATGGGCGTTGAAGTGGATATCTTCACGCGTGCCAGTTCGCCGGACCAGCCGCCCGCCGTGGAGATCGCCCCCGGAGCCGTGGTCCGGCATATTCCTGCAGGACCACGCCGGCAGGTGGCCAAGGAACTGCTTCCCGGCTTCGTCGAGGAACTCAGCGCAGGCATCAGGGATGCGGCCCGCAGGTTGCCGCACCGAGGCAGGTACGGTGTCCTGCACTCTCACTACTGGGTTTCGGGCGTTGTGGGACTCAACCTTTCCCGGGAGCTCGAGACGCCGCTGGTCCACACCATGCACACCATGGCACGGGTCAAGAATCTCCAGCTCCAGCCGGGGGACCGCCCCGAACCGGACGTGCGCATCCAGGGTGAACAGGACATAGTCGACTCCGCTGCTCGGCTGATAGCCAATACCACGACCGAATCACAGGAGCTGGTGAGCTGGTATGGCGCCAGCCAGTCCGCCATCGACGTGGTGGCACCCGGTGTGGACCTTGACGTTTTTTCCCCCGCGGGACGTGCCTTGGCCAAGCCGCTGCATGGGGTCCGCCGCGACGAGTTCCATGTTGTCTTTGCCGGCCGTATCCAGCGGATGAAGGGACCCCAGGTCCTGGTCGAGGCCGCGGCTCGTCTGCGTGCCTCCCGGCCGGATATTCCGCTGCGCGTCAGCATCCTGGGTGCGCCAAGCGGTTCCGAGGTCCTGGACCTGGAGGAGGCGGTGCGTTCCGCCGGCCTGCAGGGAATTGTCCACCTTCATCCCCCCGTAGCCGCCGGGGGACTGGCCGGTTGGTTCCGCTCAGCCGACCTCGTGGCCGTGCCCTCCTACAGCGAGTCCTTCGGACTGGTGGCTCTGGAAGCGCAAGCCTGCGGAACACCGGTCATTGCGGCCGACGTCGGCGGATTGCCGAAGGCGGTCAGCTCGGGCCGCACCGGCGTGCTGGTCCAGGGACACGATC
Organism: Arthrobacter sp. 7Tela_A1; assembly: GCF_049311065.1. NCBI lineage: Bacteria > Bacillati > Actinomycetota > Actinomycetes > Micrococcales > Micrococcaceae > Arthrobacter > Arthrobacter sp. 7Tela_A1. The sequence goes on from NZ_JAXIOO010000004.1 coordinate 52,093, forward strand.
CGGCCCGCTGGGCGGCCGAACTTGAAGCGCTGTACGATCACGCTTCCTGGCGGTCCGATCTGGGGCGGTCCGCCGCCGTCCACGCGCGTTCCTTCGGCTGGCAGCGCACAGCCATGTTGACAGTGCAGGGATACGCGCAGGCCGCGGAGGAGTTCTCCGCCCACGCTGTGCGCAACTAGACGCGCTGCCCTGCCCGGAACGGACCCATTGACGGTGGCCGGGGCTAATGCGAGCGTGGAAGCATGCCCAACGATCTCGACATTTCCCGTGCCGCAAAGATGCAGCCCATCACCGCCGTCGCCCAAGCTGCCGGAATCCCGGATGACGCCTTGGAACTCTACGGCCGCTACAAAGCGAAAGTGGATCCCGCGCTTGTCCCGTCCCGTGAGGAGCTGGGCAAAGTCGTCCTCGTGACGGCCATGAGCCCAACTCCGGCAGGGGAGGGGAAGTCCACCGTGACCGTCGGGCTCGGGGACGCACTGGCGCGTGCCGGCCAGAAGACAGTAATCGCCCTCCGTGAGCCTTCCCTGGGTCCGGTCCTTGGCATGAAAGGCGGCGCTACGGGAGGCGGCTATTCCCAAGTAGTGCCGATGGAGGAAATCAACCTTCACTTCACCGGGGACTTCCACGCCATCACCAGCGCCAACAACGCCCTCGCCGCCCTGGTGGACAACCACATTTACCAGGGCAACGCGTTGCATATCGACCCGCGGCGGATCACTTTCAAGCGGGTCCTGGACATGAATGACCGCGCGCTGCGCAACATTGTCATCGGGCTCGGCGGACCTACCCAGGGAACCCCGAGGGAGGACGGCTTTGACATCACCGTGGCCAGTGAGGTCATGGCAATCTTCTGCCTGGCGACCGGCATTGAGGACCTCACCTCGCGCCTGGCCCAGATCACTGTGGGTTATACCTATGACCGTAAACCCGTGACGGTGGCGGACCTTGGGGTCCAGGGTGCCCTGGCCCTGCTGCTGAAGGACGCCCTCAAGCCCAACCTGGTGCAGACGATCGCCGGTACGCCCGCGCTGGTCCACGGCGGACCGTTCGCCAACATCGCCCACGGATGCAACTCGGTGATTGCGACGGGGCTGGCCCGCGAGCTGGCCGACGTCGTCGTGACGGAGGCCGGGTTCGGTGCCGACCTGGGTGCCGAGAAGTACATGGATATCACCTCCCGGGTGGCAGATGTGGCCCCGGACGCCGTGGTGGTTGTGGCCACTGTCCGGGCGCTGAAGATGCACGGCGGTGTACCCAGGGACCGTTTGGGCGAACCGAACCCTGCCGGCCTTGAAGCCGGGACGGCGAACCTGCGCCGGCACGTGCGGAACATTGCCCGGTTTGGCCTGACGCCCGTGGTGGCCGTAAACCGCTTCACCACGGACACGCCCGAAGAACTGGACTGGCTCCTCACATGGTGTTCGGAGGAGGGCGTCGAGGCTGCAGTGACCAATGTCTGGGCCGAAGGCGGCGGCGGACCCGGCGGAGACGAGCTCGCCGCGAAGGTGCTGGAGGCCCTCGGCAAGCCGTCTGCGTTCGCGCCGCTGTACCCACTGCAGATGAGCGTCGAAGAGAAAATCCGGACGGTCGTGAAGGACATTTACGGAGCGGACGACGTCGAGTTTTCCGTCCCTGCACTCCGCCGGCTGGAGGAAATCAAGGCCAACGGCTGGGAGCACTTCCCGGTGTGCATGGCCAAGACGCAGTACTCGTTCTCCGACGACGCCACGAAGCTGGGCGCCCCGGTTGGTTTCACGGTGCACGTCCGGGACCTGGTGCCCAAGACCGGAGCCGGGTTCATCGTCGCCCTGACCGGTGCCGTGATGACCATGCCCGGGCTGCCCAAATCCCCGGCCGCCCTCCGCATGGGCGTGGCGCCGGACGGAACTCCGTCCGGCCTCTTCTAGCGCCCCTGCTCCTCATCGAGATAACAGAAAGTGCCCCTGCCCCCGCGGGGGCGGGGCCGTTCTGGTTTATCGGTTTTGGGGGGGGGGGGGCTTTGCGCGGGGCGTCCCCCCGGATGAACTGCTCCACCTTTTCGCGGGCCAGGTCATCGTTGTACTGCTCCGGCGGGGACTTCATGAAGTAGCTCGACGCCGAGAGGATCGGGCCGCCGACACCGCGGTCCAGCGCGATCTTCGCCGCACGGATGGCATCGATGATGACGCCCGCGGAGTTGGGGGAGTCCCACACTTCCAGCTTGTACTCCAGGGACACCGGAGCGTCGCCGAAGTTCCGTCCTTCCAGGCGGACGAAGGCCCACTTGCGGTCATCCAGCCACGCAACGAAGTCGGACGGGCCAATGTGGACATCCTTGGCGGCCATTTCGGCCGCGACGTTCGAGGTGACGGCCTGCGTCTTGGAGATCTTCTTGGACTCCAGGCGCTCACGTTCGAGCATGTTCTTGAAGTCCATGTTGCCGCCGACGTTCAGCTGGTAGGTGCGGTCCAGCGTGACGCCGCGGTCTTCGAACAGCTTTGCCATGACGCGGTGCGTGATGGTGGCGCCGATCTGGCTCTTGATATCGTCACCGACGATCGGCACACCGGCGGCGGTGAACTTATCCGCCCATTCCTTGGTACCGGCAATGAAGACGGGCAGCGCGTTGACGAACGCCACGCCTGCGTCGATGGCGCACTGGGCGTAGAACTTCGCTGCCTGCTCGGAGCCGACCGGCAGGTAGCAAACCATAACGTCGACATTCGCAGCCTTCAGCTCGGCGACGATGTCTACCGGATCCTCATCGGACTCGCTGATCGTCTCGCGGTAGTACTTGCCCAGTCCGTCGAGTGTATGGCCGCGCTGGACCTTGACGCCGGTCTCGGGGACGTCGGCAATCTTGATGGTGTTGTTCTCGCTTGCACCAATAGCTTCAGCCAGGTCGAGTCCGACTTTCTTGGCGTCGACGTCGAATGCTGCGGCGAACTGAACGTCGCTGACGTGGTAGTCGCCAAACTGGACGTGCATCAGGCCGGGGACGGTTGCTGTCGGGTCGGCATCACGGTAGTAGTGGACGCCCTGCACCAGCGATGCGGCACAGTTTCCAACACCAACGATTGCTACCCGGATCGGGTTATTTGCCACGGTTCTCCTTTGAAGACAATCCTGTGCCGCACCCGCTGACGCGCGGATGTGCCGCAGCAGGCGGCGCAGGCAACTGGCCCAGTGTACTTCGTGTGGCGGACGCGCCCGGGCCATGCGGATGGTGCTGTTGGGGCGGCGTGCGCAGGGTGCCCACGCGGCATCGGTGGCGGACTCTGCGTTTCAGTGACCTCTTTCCGGGCAGTGCAGGTGGAAGGACCGGCGGCGGTGCCTACGCTGGATAAGGACAGTGCAGGAGCAGTTCCTTGCTAGGAGTGCACCATGAGACCCAAGCCAACCACCGTCAGGACCAGGGCCACCGTGCTCTTCGCCGCTGCGGGGCTTCTTGCCGGCGGAGGACTTGCTGCCTGCACGCCGGACACCGGGTCGGACAGTTCCTCTCCCAGCGCGACGCCTGAATCCGGCTCCTCATCCCAGCTCCCGGATGAATGTGAACTGCCGCAGCCAACAGCTACGCCCAACCCGGAAAACAGCAGCTTCTCCGCGACAGACCCGGACAGCTCTGCGCTGGAGGTGGGCAGCGGAGAGCAGCGCGCCGTCGGCGCCTCCACCATCACCAAGTCCGGGGACAGCTCCAACAGCGATTCCTCCAGCTTTAGCGGCCTCAATGCTGCGGTGCTGGTATCCGGCGGCGGATCGCTCGCGATGAACGGAACCACCGTTGACACAAGCGGAACCGGAGCCAACGGAATCTTCGCCACTAACACGGGGTCCGCTGTGTCGCTGCAGGACGTCACGGTTCGGACCGACGGCAGTTTCGCGCATGCCCTGGATGTCACTGACGGAGGGAGCATCACCGCCGTCCACCCCTCGCTGAACACCAGCCAGGACCATTCAAGTGCCATCGCCACGGACCGCGGCGGCGGCGACATCCAGGTCAGCGGCGGCAATGCGGGAACCGAAGGCAGCCTCTCCGCCATCATCTATTCCACCGGAATCATCGATGTGTGCGGCCTGACCGGGGCATCCGCCCAGGCGGAGGCAATCGTGGTTGAAGGGCCCAACTCCGTCCAGGCGACCAGTTCCGACCTCACCGGCGGCACCCACGGCGCCTATCTGTACTCCAGTACCCCTGGCGGCAGCGGCGGAGGAACCCTCACGGTCTCCGGCGGCACACTGACCGCAAAGAACGGAAACGCCGTCTTCGTGGACGGGGTTTCCGCCGCCATCAACCTCTCCAACGCCGCAAAGCTGGACCCCGGATCCGGAAGCGTCATGGCCGTGGCCAACAACGGCAGCGCTGCCGCATCCCTGACCGAAACCGTACTCGAAGGACAGCTCACCGCCGAGGAGGGGAGCAGCCTGGACCTGTCACTGACTGCCAACAGCCGGATCACCGGCACGCTGAGCAACGTTGGGGTGGAACTTGATAACACCAGCACACTGGAACTCATGGGGGATTCCTCCGCCACCTCGGTCCAGGGTGCGCTGGTAACAGGCAACGAGATCACTAACATCACAGGCAACGGCCACACGCTTACCTACGACCCGGGTGCACAGGGCAACTCGTACCTGGACGGCCAGGACTATCAGCTGTCCGGCGGCGGCACCCTCCAGCCCTCCTGAGGCTCCGGAAGCGGTGAACAGGGCCGTTTTGAGCCGTTTAGCCAGGCGGGCGCCGGGCGCGCCTGCATACTGGAAGGCATGAATTCTTCGCCCCGCCGCCGGCCGATGCGCATTGTGGTCCCCAGCCGCAACGACCGGCTGCTGAGGCGTTTCACCGAAGTCATCGGCGGACCCCTGGGGCGTTTCACCGCCCCGGGGATCGTCTCACCGGGATTCTTCACCGTGGAGCGCGTGCTCATCCTCATGACCACAGGGGCGGCCCTCCTGGCCCTGCTGGCCAAGACCCCCTGCCGCCTGAACGGCTGGTCCAACCAGTTCTACCAGGCCTGCTATTCGGACTGGCCCGCGCTGTTCAGTGCCCGTGGACTGGGCGACGGCGTCTACCCGTTCATCAGCACCGGTTCGGAGTTCGAATACCCGGTGCTGCTGGGTCTGCTGGCAGGGTTCGTAGCCTGGCTGGTGCCCGCGGGGGCCGAATCCCGCGGCCTGGTCTACTTCGACCTCAATGCGGTATTCGCCACGGCAGCCTGGATCGTTACGGTCGTGGCAACCATGCGCATGGCCAACCGCCGGCCCTGGGACGCGGCCATGGTCGCCGTGGCACCGGCGCTGATCCTGTCCGTCTACATCAACTGGGACATGTGGGCCGTGATGCTCGCGGCGCTGGGCATGCTCGCCTTCGCCCGGAACCGTCCCGTGGCCGCCGGGATCTTCTTGGGCCTGGGAACTGCGCTGAAGCTCTATCCCGTCCTCATCCTCGGAGCCATCCTCGTGCTCGCGCTGCGGACCTTGAAGCTGCGGCCGGCGCTGCTGACCGTCGGCGCGACGGCTGGAACGTGGCTGGTGGTGAACATTCCATTCATGGTCCGCGATTACGAGGGCTGGAAGTACTTCTACGACTTCTCCGCCGAGCGCGGATCCGGCAACTCCAGTGTCTGGCAGGCCTGGGACATCACGTTCCCGGAGCAGGCCATAGACGCTGACTTCATCAGTTTCTGGGCGCTGTTCCTCTTTGCTGCGGCGTGTGCCGGAATTGCCGTGCTGGGCCTTGCCGCCCCGCGGCGGCCGCGGCTGGCCCAGCTGGCCTTCCTGATCGTCGCGGCCTTCATTCTCACCAACAAGGTGTATTCCCCGCAGTTCGTCCTGTGGCTGGTACCGCTGCTGGCCCTGGCACGGCCGCGCTGGCGGGACTTCCTGGTCTGGCAGTTCTTCGAGGTCATGCACTGGTGGGCCATCTGGCTCTACCTCGCTGCCGTGATCGGCGGCGGGCCCGCGGAGAACAACCTGGACGGAGGATGGTTCGTGCTGTCCGTCCTGGGGCACATGCTGGCCACGATGTACCTTATGGGGCGTGTGGTCATGGACATCCTGGATCCCCGCACAGACCCGGTACGGCGGATGTCCATTGACGATCCGCAGGGCGGGCCCTTCGACCACGCCCCTGACCGGTGGCGGCTGAGGGTCCGCCGCCAGCGGGTACCCTTGGAAACGGACGCAGCCCCGGCGAAAGAAGCATTGTGACCCCCGCTCCCTACCGATTCCAGCAGCTGTCCCGCGAGGACTTCGAGGCGCTGGCAGACCGCCATGCCGACGTCGTTATCCCGCTCGAACAGACTCCGTACTGGGCGGATTTCGAAACGCGGCTGGGCCGGGACCCTTACGGCATCTGGGCCTATTACGACGGCGACAAGCTCGTGGCCACCGCAAGTTTCCTCCGCTCCTCCCGCCGGTTCCGGCCCTCCCTGGTCGCCGTCAACGGACCGACCTGGTTCGCGGAGCGGACCCCTGACGCTGAAGCCAGGCTGGTGCAGACCGTTCAGGCACAGTTCCGCGCCGACCCGGACGTGCATCCGCTCTACGTGCGGATGCAGGTGGAGCACCGCCGGAACCCGGTCACGGGCCCGCTGGAACACGGCTGGTACGAACGCGAAATTGTCGTCGACCTCACCCCTGACATCGACAAGATCTTCGCCTCTTTCAGGTCCAACGCGCGGAACCTGATTCGCAAGGCGGAGAAGCTTGGCGTCCAGGTCCGCACCGTGGAACGCGATGCCTGGGCCAAGGTGTTCCGCACGGAGCTGTTCCCGATCATGCAGGAGACCGCCGCCCGTGACGGCTTTTCCAGCTTCGATTCCTCCTTTTACGAGACGCTCCTGGAGGAACTGGGCGACCATCTGCGCCTGATGGTTGCGTATGTGGAGGACAAACCCGTCTCCTGGCTGATCACTACCGAATACCGCGGCTACTCGGTCTACTACTTCGCCGCCAGCTCCCGGGACGCACGGAAGACCAACGCTCCCTACCTGCTGCTGTGGGAAGCGTTCAAGGCGCTCAAGGACGCGGGAAACACCGCCTGCGGGCTCACCGGCATCGAAAGCGAGAACTATCCCTCGCTTGCCAACGTCACCACGTTCAAGCGGAACTTCTCCAAGACAGTTGTCACGGTTCCGACCACGTATGACATCCCGCTGGCCCCGGCCCGCTACAAGGCGCTGGCCGCCGTCCTGCGGCTCCGCCGTGAGGCCCCGGCGAAGTTCCGGGTGATAGCCGGCCGGGTAAAGAACCTCCCGGCGGCAGCGAAGGCACGCCGTGACTGATGTGACCGTGGTGGGAGCCGGGCCCAACGGCCTGGCCGCAGCGGTCACAATGGCCCGCGCGGGTTTGTCCGTGCGTGTCCTGGAAGCTGCCCCTACCGCAGGCGGAGGATCGCGCACCAGCGAGCTCATCCGCCCCGGACACCGGCACGATGTCTGTTCCGCCGTGCATCCCATGGCACTGGCCGCTCCCTTTTTCCGGGATTTTGGCCTGTCCGAGCGGATTCGGCTGGAAGTCCCGGAGGTTTCCTACGCCCAGCCGCTGAACGGGGGCCGCGCCGCAGTGGCCTACCGCAGCCTGGACCGCACCGTCCAGGCACTCGGGGCGGACGGAAAAGCCTGGGCCTCGCTCATGCGCCCGCTGGTCGAACACAGCGAAGCCATCACGCGCATGCTGATGAACCCCCTGCTCCGGGTTCCCCGCGAGCCGCTGGCCGCGCTGCGGTTTGGACTGGCAGCGCTGGACCAGGGGACCGGGGCGTGGAACCGCCGCTTCACCGAAGACGCGGCTCCTGCCCTGCTGACCGGCGTGATGGCCCACCCCGTGGGACGGCTGCCTTCCCTGCCCTCAGCCGGCGGCGGACTGCTGCTGGCGCTGCTGGCCCACACAGTCGGCTGGCCAGTTCCGATTGGCGGATCCCAGGCCATCGCAGACGCCATGGTGGAGGACCTCCGTGCACACGGCGGCGAACTGGAGACCGGACACCGGGTGGACTCACTCCGCGAACTCTCCGGCTCGCGCGCCGTCATCCTCGATACTGCTCCCGCAGGACTGCTGCGGCTGGCCGAGGGGCAGCTGCCGGCGCGCTATGAACGCGCGCTGAGGCAGTTCCGCTACGGCAACGCCGCCTGCAAGGTGGACTTCATCCTCTCCGGGCCGGTGCCCTGGGCGAACCCGGCCCTTGCCGGCGCGGGAACCGTGCACCTGGGTGGGACCCGTGCCGAAACCGCTGCCTCCGAGGCCGCCGTCGCCTCCGGACGGCATCCGGAGACGCCCTACGTGCTGCTCTCCCAGCCCAGCACTTTCGACCCCACCCGCGCACCTGCGGGCCGGCACATCCTGTGGACCTACTGCCATGTGCCGGCCGGGTCGGAGCGTGACATGGCTGCTGCGGTGACGGCACAGATTGAACGCTTCGCACCCGGTTTCCGGGACGTTGTCATCGAAACACGGACGACGACGGCGCGGGGCCTGGCTGCGTATAACGAAAACTATGTCGGCGGAGACTTTGGCGCCGGCGCGCTGACCCTGGGCCAGATGCTCCGCCGCCCGGTGCTGTCGCCAGATCCGTGGGCCACTCCGCTGCCCGGGGTGTACCTCTGCTCAGCCTCCACTCCGCCGGGTCCGGGCGTGCACGGCATGGGTGGCTACCATGCGGCTGCGCTGGCACTGCGGCGGACCTTCGGCCTCCCGGTTCCCGCGCTGGGTCCGGACGATCGGGCCTGAGAGCCTGCGGTCTTGGGTGCGTCCCTTGGGTGTCCAGGGCCTAAACGCAGCCTTCCAGCCGGTATCTTGTAGGTGCAGGCGGGCGGACCGCAGTGAAGCTTAGCCGGGGGAAAACCATGACAATGCCAACGCGCGAGCGTGAACGCAGCCGCAAGACGCGGATCCACTCCGTTTCGGGAAAATCCGGTCATCCGGGGAAAACCCGGTCAAGGCGCCGCGCAGCAAATTCCCGCAGCCAATGAATCAGGCCAAAACGCAGCCAAACCGAAAGGCGTGCCCGAGTGACTGTCTTGGGTAACGGGAACACTGGTTCCCAGGCCCTCAGCGACCCCGCCCGGCCTACCCTGATTGTGCCGGCATCCCCGGAGGCGCCCTCCGGCAGCCTCCGCGACCGACGCCGGCCGCCGCGCCCGCGGACCCGGACCGCCGTCGTCCTGGCAGGGCTGGGCACCCTCCTGCTGGCAGCAGCAGGAATCCTTGGTTACCGCCATGTCAGCCACAACGTCCTCGGTCCCGCAGCCCAGGTGGAAACCTATCTGGCAGCGCTCATCTCCGGTGATCATGCGGCCGCGGTGGAGCTTCTCCCTCCCACCGATGCCGCAGCAGTCCACGACGAGCAAATCTACGCCGCTGCTTCGAACCGCCTCACTGGATATGAGGTCCTGGGACAGCAGATGCGCGGCGGGGAGGCAGTGGTACGCACTGTCCTCCAGCAGCGGGGTGAGTCGAAGACGGTGGACTTCGCTCTGTCCAGGGCGGGCCGGGAAGCCGTGATTTTTGCGCAGTGGCAGCTGGACCATACTGCTGCCCGGGAGGTGGACGTTACGGTTCCCTCCGGCACGGCGGCTGTCCGCCTTAACGGAGTATCCGTGCCCCTTGATGGAAACGCCCGGACACTGCGCCTGCTGCCCGGCGAGTACTTCCTTGAGGGGCCGGAGAGCCGCTATATCAGCTACGGACCTGCCCGTACCATCGCGGTGGATCCGGGGATGGCCGGCGCCCCCGTTCCCGTGCGCCTTTACGCCTCGGCCACCGAATCGCTCGCCCAAGATGCCCAGGCGCAGGGACACGCATACCTGCTGGACTGTCTGAGCAGGCAGGAAACCGCTCCGAAAGCCTGCCCCAACGCGGCTTACGCCAGTGCGGATCCGGCGCGGTACCGGGGAATCGAGTGGACCCTGACCAAGGAACCCGTCTACCGGGTTACCGGCACCCCGGAAACCGGGCTCGCCGTCTACGCGGCGGGAGGCAAGGCCAGAGTCACCTACCAGGAAGAAAGCGGCGGACGCTGGCAAACACGCACCGATGACGTCGGCATTGCCTTTGGCTCCGAACTCGCGGTGGCGGGGGACACCCTGGAACTCGACTTCAGGCCGTAGCGGCTGAGTGTAGGGGAAGCCCTTGCACTGCGGCCGGCACCATGGCGAACTGGAGACAGGAGGTTCCCATGACGGATACGCCCGAACACCTGAACAACCATCACCGTGACACGCTGAACCAGATCCTGCGCCACCCCGTGTCCCACAACATCGAGTGGAAGCGCGTGAGGTCCCTGCTCGAGGCCGTTGCGGACACCACGCGCGAGCACAACGGCAAATACGAAGTCACCTTGGCCGGGCACACCGACTACCTGACCCCGCCCAAGGGCAAGGACATCGACGAACAGACGGTGGTGGACCTGCGGGAAATGCTGGAGCGCGCCGGCTTCTCTCTGCAGGAGTAGCCCGTGCAGGAGTAGCCGGCGCGCTCCGGAGCCCTACTTAACCTCGAGTTCGCCCATCCGGGACCATTCCTGGCCGTCGATCAGCGTGTTGATGATCTTCGGAGTCTCCACCAGTGCCGGGAGCATGTCCTTCATTGCCTGCTGGAAGTGGTCGCTGTTCACGTGAGCGGCAGCGGCGTCGTCCTTGAATGCCTCAACCAGCACGAATTCGTTCGGGTCCTCAAGGCTGCGGGACCAGTCGAACCAGAGGTTGCCCTCCTCGCCGCGGGTGGCAGCGGTGAAGTCTGCGGTGAGCTGCGGCCACCGTTCGCTCCACTCAGGCTTGACCTTGAACTTAACGACGATGAAGATCATCTTCTCCTGCTTTCGGTAGGGGAGCGGGACATTAATCCTATGCCCCGCCCTGCCGGCAACCCATGCGGGCCGCGTCCCTGCGCAGTGGGAGGATGGAAGCGTGGCTCATCTCGACGTATCCAACATTGACTATTTCCTCTCCGACGGCAGGCAGTTGCTCAGCGGGGTCAGCTTCAAGGTCGGCGACGGGCATAAGACGGCCCTGATCGGGCCGAACGGCACCGGTAAAACCACGCTGCTGCGGATTATTGCCGAGGAAATCAAGCCCGACGAAGGCACTGTGGCCCGCTCCGGGAACATGGGAATCATGCGCCAGTTCGTGGGCCAGGTCCGCGACGGCAGCACTGTGCGGGATCTGCTCGTTTCCGCCGCACCCCCAGCCATCGCCGCTGCCGCCCGCGCAGTGGATAACGCTGAGCTGGCCATGATGGAGAACGACGACGAACCCACCCAAATGCGATATGCGCAGGCCATCGCGGATTGGGGTGACGTCGGAGGGTACGAGCAGGAGACCGTGTGGGACGAAGTCACGATGGCCGCCTTGGGGATGCCTTTCGATTCGGCACAGTACCGCAAGGCCAGCACCCTTTCCGGCGGGGAGCAGAAGCGCCTCGTCCTGGAAGCGCTGTTCACCGGGCCCGATCAGCTGCTCCTGCTGGACGAACCGGACAACTACCTGGACGTGCCGGGCAAGCGCTGGCTCGAAGCGAAACTGGCCGAGTCGAAGAAGTCGGTGCTGTTCGTCAGTCACGACCGGGAGCTGCTGGCCAACGCCGCCACCCGGATTGTCACGTTGGAACCGGGCATTAACGGTGCCTCCGCCTGGATTCACGGCGGTGCCTTCGAGAGCTACGTCCAGGCACGCGAGGACCGGAACGCCCGCTTCGAGGAGCTGCGGCGGCGCTGGGACGAGGAGCACGTGAAGCTCAAGGAACTCGTCAACATGTACAAGAACAAGGCTGCCTTCCGCTCGGACATGGCTAACCGGTACCACGCAGCCCAGACCCGGCTGGCAAAGTTCCTGGAGGCCGGTCCGCCCGAGGCGCTGCCGATCGAACAGAACGTGCAGATGCGCCTGCGCGGCGGCCGGACCGCCAAACGGGCAGTGGTCGCGGAAAAGTTGGAGCTCACCGGACTGATGAAGCCGTTCAGCACCGAAATCTGGTTCGGTGACAGGGTGGGCGTCCTCGGCTCCAACGGCTCCGGCAAGTCCCATTTCCTTCGTCTGCTGGCCCTGGGCGGCAGCGATCCGGACAAGGAACACGAGCCGGTCTCGGAGGTTGAAATAGCCCCGGTACCGCACGAAGGTTCCGTGAAACTCGGGGCCCGGATCCGGCCCGGCTTCTTCGCGCAGACCATGCTCCGGCCGGACCTGCTGGGCAAGACACTGCTGGATATCCTGCACCGCGGCGACGAGCACCGCTCCGGCCTGGGCCGCGAAGCCGCCGCTGGTGCCCTGGACCGGTACGGCCTGGCCTCCTCCGGTGAGCAGAAATACGACTCGCTCTCCGGCGGCCAGCAGGCCCGGCTGCAGATCCTGCTGCTGGAACTTTCCGGCGCAACCCTGCTGCTGCTCGATGAGCCCACCGACAACCTGGACCTGCACTCCGCAGAGGCACTGGAGAAGGCCATCGACGCCTTTGAAGGTACCGTCCTGGCCGTGACCCATGACCGCTGGTTTGCGCGCAGCTTCGACCGGTTCCTGGTCTTCGGTTCCGACGGCCGCGTGTACGAATCAGAGGAACCGGTCTGGGATGAAAAAAGGGTCGAACGGGTCCGCTGACAGCGGTCCAGGGCGCATTTCCCTCGGGCGGGGTCCGGGCTCCAGAATGATGGTGTGAACACCAAAACCCTGGACCGGGCCCTCCTGGCTGTCTTCGCAGTTTTTGCCCTCAACGGCCTGATTTTCGCGAGCTGGGCGGCGCGGATTCCCGCCGCGGCCCAAGCCCTGGACATCGGCTCTGCCGGGGTGGGAGTGCTGCTGCTCTTCTCCGCAGTGGGTTCCGTGGGAGCCCTGCCCCTGGCGGGAGCACTGGCCCAGCGGGTAGGGACCGCCAACGCAGTGCGGACCGGCGGGCTGCTCGCATCCGCAGCCGCACTGGTCGTCGCGGCGGGACTCTCTGCCGGATCGATCCCCTTGACTGCCGCCGGACTGCTGATCTTCGGCTCCGGCATTGGTCTCTGGGATGTGGCCATGAACCTGGAAGGCACCGAGGTGGAGCGCGAACTGCGCAGGACCATGATGCCCAAGTTCCACGGGGCCTTCAGCGGCGGTGCGTTCCTGGGCGCGATGATCGGTGCGGGCCTGTCAGCCCTGAACGTAAGTCTCCCGGTGCACCTGATCGGAATCGTGGTGGTGGCAGTCGTGCTGGTGATCCTGGTGCCCAGGGCCTTCCTGCCGGAGTCCCCCGAAATCCATTCGCCGCGCGAGGAAGCGACCCCTAAGCCTTCCAGCTTCGGCGCCTGGAAAGAGGGCCGCACCCTGCTGATCGGCGTCGTCGTCCTGGGCGCGGCACTCACCGAAGGCGCCGCCAACGATTGGGTGGCCAAGGCAACCGTGGACGGGCTGGATGCCTCAGAGACGGCAGGTGCCGTGATGTTCGGCGTGTTCGTAGCAGCCATGACTGCTACCCGCTGGTTTGGTGCCCGCCTGATCGACCGCATGGGCCGGGTCCGGGCGCTGCGCCTGTGCATGGGTGCCTCGCTCGCGGGACTGATCCTCTTTGTCGTCGCGCCCAGCCTCTGGCTCGCCGGGATCGGCGTCATCCTGTGGGGCATCGGAGCCGCGCTGGGCTTTCCCATGGGGATGTCCGCCGCCGGTGACGATCCCGTGCACGCCGCAGGACGCGTCTCGGTGGTCTCGACCCTCGGCTACACGGCGTTCTTCGTGGGACCGCCGCTGCTGGGCTTCCTCGGCGAGCTGTGGGGGCTGCGCAACGCACTGCTCGTCGTCGGCGCCGCAATGCTGATGTCCATCGTGTTCGCCCCCGTTGCTGCCGAGCGCGAACCCGAGGAGCTGGAGGCAGGAAATCCTGCCTCCTAGGGTGTATTTCCAGCCAAAGTTTCCGCACTGTCGCCTTCCGGACTGAAGCTGTCCGGATTAGCCCTATCCAGCGGGTGCGTGCAGTCCTAACCTGTTCGCATGTCCCTTCCCTCCAACCCCAACAACCAAGTGCGCCCGGTCTCGGAAGGCCGGCGAGATCCACTGATCCAGGCACGTGGCCTGACAAAGGTCTATAAGTCCAAGTCAGGACCTGTCTTCGCCCTTGACGGCCTTGATATTGGCGTTCCGCAGGGCACGGTAACAGCACTGCTGGGACCGAACGGTGCCGGGAAAACGACGGCGGTCAAGGTACTCACCACCCTGATCAAGCCCAATGCGGGCACCGCCTCCATCGACGGAATCGACGTCGCGGCACGGCCAAAGGATGTCCGCCGGATTATCGGCGTTTCCGGGCAGTACGCGGCGGTGGATGAGAACCTGACCGGCATCGAAAACCTCCGGATGGTCGGCAAGCTCTACCATCTGCCCACGGCGCAGGCCCGGCAGCGTGCAGGTGAACTCATCGAGCAGTTCGACCTGGCTGACGCCGGTAACCGGCCGGTCAAGGGCTATTCCGGCGGTATGCGGCGCCGGCTGGACCTCGCCGGTGCGCTGGTCAACAATCCCCGCGTCCTGTTCCTGGATGAACCGACGACCGGCCTCGATCCGCGCAGCCGGCTGGCGCTCTGGGACGTCATCAAGTCCCTGGTGGCCGGCGGAACCACCCTCCTGCTGACTACCCAGTACCTGGAGGAAGCAGACCAGCTGGCGGACACGGTAGCCGTGATCGACGGCGGCAAAGTGATCGCCGAAGGTACCTCAGACCAGCTCAAGGCGCGGATCGGCGGGCACCGGGTCGCCGTGGCACTGGTGGAGGGGTTCGACTCCGGGACCGCACGGGAGATCCTGGCGCGCTATGGCAGCGGGGAGGTCCAGACCGCGAGCGACGGCCGCGCCCTGGAAGTTGCAGTAACAGAAGGTCCCTCCGCCCTGCAGCAGGTGCTCCGTGACCTGGCCGCTGAAGGAATCGAACTGCACGACGCCGGGATCCGGCGACCCACCCTCGATGACGTGTTCCTGAAGCTCACCGGACACACCACCGAGGAAGAAAAGGAAGATGCCAAAAAAGCGAGGGCAGCCCGATGAGCGCCGCAGCAGCCACTGCCCCCTTCCAGGCCGGTTCCGGAACCACCGCCGGGAGCTGGATCTCCGACGGCTGGACCGTCACCAAACGGAACCTGATCAAGATCCGCCGCACGCCGGACATGATCGTGTTCGCGGTGCTGCAGCCGATCATGTTCGTGCTGCTGTTCAGCCAGGTTTACGGCGGATCCATCCAGGTGGCCGGAACCAATTACACCCAGTACCTCATGGCCGGTATCTTCGCGCAGACGGTGGTGTTCGGCTCCACGTTCTCCGGGTCAGCCATGGCCCAGGACCTGAAGGAAGGGATCATCGACCGCTTCCGCACCCTGCCCATGAGCCCCTCAGCGGTGCTGATCGGGCGGACCAACTCGGATCTGGTGCTGAACGGGATCTCAGTGATCATCATGATGTGCACCGGCCTCCTGGTCGGCTGGCGCGTCAACACGTCGTTCTGGGAGTTCCTCGGCGGAGTAGGCCTGCTGCTGCTCTTCTCCTACGCCTTCAGCTGGGTCATGGCGCTGCTGGGCATGTCCGTCCGTTCCCCGGAGGCGATCAACAATGCCTCCTTCATCATCCTGTTCCCCATTACCTTCATCTCCAATGCGTTTGTGCAGAGTTCCACGCTGCCGGAACCGCTGCGGACCATCGCCGACTGGAATCCGGTCTCCGCACTGGTCCAGGCTGTCCGCCAGCTCTTCGGCAACCTGGGTTCAACGCCGGTTCCGGACACCTGGCCCATGCAGAACCCGATCAGCACGGTGCTGATCGGTTCCGCGCTCATGCTGGTGGTTTTCGTGCCCCTGGCCGTACGCAAGTTCGAGGCGGTGAGCTCCCGCTAGGACCCGACCCGCGAAACGGAAGGACACACCATGATCGAGGCAGCAGGACTCACCAAGCGCTTTGGCAGCAAGACCGCCGTCGACGGGATCACCTTTTCCGTCCAGCCCGGCAAAGTGACTGGTTTCCTCGGCCCCAACGGAGCCGGGAAATCGACCACCATGAGGCTGATCGTTGGACTGGACCATCCCACCGCCGGAAAGGTGAGCGTCAACGGGAAGCCCTACGACCGGCACCGGATGCCGCTGCACGAGGTGGGCGCCCTGCTTGAAGCCAAGGCCGTTCATCCCAAGCGCAGCGCTTACAACCATCTGCGGGCCATGGCCGCGACCGAGGGCATCCCCGCTTCGCGGGTCAATGAGGTCATTGAGCTGACTGGTCTCGGGCCGGCGGCCCGGAAGCGGGTAGGCGGCTTCTCACTGGGCATGGGACAGCGCCTGGGCATCGCGGCCGCCCTGCTGGGGGACCCGCAGACGCTGATCCTGGATGAACCGGTGAACGGCCTGGATCCCGAAGGCGTGAAGTGGGTCCGCTTCCTGGTCAAGGGCCTCGCAGCAGAAGGCCGCACGGTTTTCATTTCCTCCCATCTGATGAGCGAGATGGCCGTCACCGCTGACCATCTCATCGTGATCGGCCGCGGAAGGATCCTGGCCGACGCTCCGATCGACGAAGTCCTTACCGGCGGCCAAAAGGAGCGCGTCCTGGTGCGCACGGACGACGCCGATGCCCTGGCAGCCGCCGTCGGGTCCCCGGACGTGCAGGTACGCAGGACAGCGGCGGACGAACTGGAGATCCTCGGCCTGCCGGCCCGCAGCATCGCCGAAACCGCCTTCGCCCGGGGAATCCTCATCACCGGACTGGTTCCGCAGCAGGAAACCCTTGAAGATGCCTATATGGAGCTGACCGGCGGCGAGGTCGAGTACCGGTCACTGCAGCCCGGCGAACAGGCGCTCCCGGCCGGCGAAGGGCAGGGCAAATGAGCACGGCAGCTCCCGTATCCCGGACCCCGCGCGCCTGGTCCGGCAGGCCGGTGACGTTTGGGCGCGTGCTCCGCTCGGAGTGGATCAAGACGAATACCGTGCCGTCAACGGTCATTCTGCTGGCGGTGAGCTTCGCGGTCATGGTGGGACTTGGAGCCCTGGTCGCATGGGGCCTGATCCAACTCGCCAGTGATCCGGAGTCCGGCCCGCCGGAGGGGATCGGGCAGTCGCTTCAGAGCGCCGCGTACGATGTTCCGGCCGCAGGCCTGCCGTTCGGTCAGCTCCTGATCGCCGCCCTGGCGGTGGTGGTGATCGGCTCTGAATACACCACCGGCATGATCCGCAGCACGATGGTGGCGGTGCCCACCCGCACCCCCGCCCTGCTGGCCAAGACCCTGGTGATCGCCGTCATTTCCTTCGTGCTCGGCGTCGTGGGCGCCTTCACGACCTATCTGCTGGCCCAGCCGATACTCGCCGGCTCAGACCTGGACTTTGGACTGGACGCAGAATGGGTGCTGCCTTCCATCATCAACACCGGCACGGTTCTGGCCCTCATTGCCATCATGGGCGTGGGTATCGGCGCCTTGCTGCGCAACACCGCCGGGGGAGTGGTGACCCTGGTCGGCGCCCTGTTCGTGCTGCCGATCATTGCCGGCCTTCTGACCGGTCTGGCGGACTGGGTCGAAGACGCTGCCCGGTTCCTGCCCAGCAGCGCTGCGGCCCAGCTGGTGGCTACGAACATCCAGCCGGGTCAGTTCAATCAGGTGGAGGGCGGCCTGATCCTCGCCGGCTGGGCCGTGATCCTGCTGGCCGCCGCCGTCGTCGTCTTGAAGAAGCGGGACGTTTAACCTCGTGTCCCTGACCGGATTCAGGGCGGACCCGCAGTCATCCCTAAGGGTGAGCCCTGAATAGTCCTGAATCATCCCTTGGAACGGTCCGGCAGCCCCTGCACTCGCATAGGCTGGGGGCAGCCCCCAAGAACCTGTCCGTTCCAACATGAGGATTCCCATGATCGAGGCACACGGCCTCTCGAAACGCTACGGCGCCAAAACGGCGGTCGACAACGTTTCCTTCACTGTCCAGCCGGGCAAAGTCACCGGCTTCCTGGGCCCGAACGGTGCCGGCAAGTCCACCACCATGCGCATGATCGTGGGACTGGACCGGCCCACCGCGGGGACAGTCACCGTCAACGGTGCACCGTACGCACGGCACAAGGCCCCGCTGCACGAAGTTGGTGCGCTGCTGGATGCCAAGGCGGTGCACACCCGCCGGTCGGCCTACAACCACCTGCGCGCCATGGCCGCCACGCACGGCATCTCCAACAAGCGTGTCAACGAGGTTATCGAACTCACCGGCCTGGAGCCGGTGGCCAAGAAGCGCGTCGGCGGCTTCTCCCTCGGCATGGGCCAGCGGCTCGGCATCGCCGTCGCCATGCTGGGGGACCCCAGCACGCTGATCCTGGACGAACCAGTCAACGGCCTCGATCCCGAAGGCGTGCTCTGGGTGCGCAACCTGGCCCGCGGCCTGGCATCCGAGGGCCGCACGGTTTTCCTTTCCTCCCACCTGATGAGCGAAATGGCCGTCACAGCGGACCACCTGATCGTGATTGGCCGCGGCCGGATCATCGCCGACGCTCCGATCCAGGAGATTATCGACGGCGGCGGCCGCCAGCGCACCCGGGTACGCACCGACAACGCTGCCGACCTCCTGCCGGTCCTTGAAGGACAGGGCGCGGAGATCAACCGCCTTGAGGGCGGACTCTTCGAAGTCAGCGGCGCGGATTCACGCTCCATCGCAGAAATTGCACTGGACCGCCGGATCCTGCTCACGGAACTGACTCCGATCCAGGTCTCGCTGGAAGACGCCTACATGGAGCTCACCCGGGACGACGTCGAATACAAGTCCCACGGATTTAGCCAGGAACCGGCTGGAGCAGCCGAGCCTGTTGTGGAAGGAACCCGAGCATGAGCACCGCAACCGCCCCCGCGCCCACGCGCAGAGCAGCCCGTCCCGACGGCAGCGGCGTGAACTTCCTCCGGATCCTGCGCTCGGAGTGGATCAAGGTGACCACGGTCCCGTCCACGGTGATCCTGCTGGCTACCACCCTGGTGGTCATGGTGGGGATCGCGGCACTAGTTGCCTGGAGCTGGGCGACGACCGCCCAAATGCTCTCGGACGATCCGGCCATGGGTCCGGCCATGGGAGTTGGATCCGGCATGGACCTGCAGGCCCTGGTCTATGACACGCCCGCCTCGGGCGTGCTGTTCGGCCAGCTGCTGATCGCGGCCCTTGCCGTGGTCCTCGTGGCCTCCGAATACAGCACCGGCATGATCCGTTCCACCATGGTCGCCGTGCCCACCCGCACGCCGGCGCTGCTCGCGAAGGGCATCATTACTGCGCTGATTGCCTTCGTCATCGGGGTCGTGGGGGCTTTTGCCAGCTTCCTGATCAGCCAGCCCCTGCTGGCACCGGAGAACCTTGACTTCGGTCTGGACGCCCCCTGGGTGCTGCCCAGCATCATCAACACCGGGACGCTCCTGGCCGCAATCGCGGTGATGGGTGTTGCTACCGGGTCCCTGCTGCGCAGCACGGCCGGCGGCGTGGTCACCATCATCGGCGTGCTGTTCGTCCTGCCGGTGATCGTCCAGCTGATCTCCGGACTGGCGGACTGGATTCCCGACGCCGCCCGCTTCCTTCCCAGCAGCGCCGGAACCCAGCTGGTAGCCACCAGCATTTCCGACGGTGCGCTGAACCAGCTCGAGGGCGGGCTGGTGCTGGGCGGATGGGCTGTCCTGCTGCTGATCGCGGCAGTGGTGGTGAACAAGGTCCGGGACGTCTAGGACCTGACAGGCCCGCCCGGCTGCCACAGGCCGGGCTGCATAAACCCGGTGGAGGGGAACGCGGAACGAACGGCCGCGCTCCCCTCCACTGTTATGTCTGCTTCTTCTCGTTTCCGGTTTGTGGTTTCTGGTTGAATCGGACTATGAATCCAACGCCGCACGAACACGTCACCGACCTGGCCGCATACGTCGCCGCCTCCCCGTCGAGCTTCCACGCCGCGCGGACCGCAGCGGACCGGCTGGCAGCTGCCGGTTTCACGGAGCTGCATGAAGACGCTGACTGGCCGGCCGCACCCGGCCGTTATGCAGTGGTGCGCGACGGTGCCTTCATCGCGTGGATCGTCCCGGAGGGCGCCACACCGTCCACCGGCTTTAATATTTTCGGGACCCACACCGATTCACCCACGTTCAAGCTCAAGCCGTCCTCCACCACCGGGAAGTTCGGCTGGCTGCAGGCGGGCGTGGAGGTCTACGGCGGACCGCTGCTGAACTCGTGGCTGGACCGGGAACTGGAGTTGGCCGGACGGCTGGTGACGCTGGACGGCGTCGAGCACCTGGTGGCCACCGGGCCGCTGCTGCGCTTCCCGCAGCTTGCCATCCACCTGGACCGCGCAGCCAATGATGGCCTGAAGCTGGACAAGCAGCAGCACATGAATCCTGTCTGGGGCCTGGGAGATCCTTCGTCAGCGGACCTGCTGGGACTCCTTGCAGCCAAGGCCGGCGTGGACCGGGACGAGATCGGCGGGTACGACGTCGTTGCCGCCGACACCCAGCCGGCTCAGGTCTTTGGCGCCAACGCCGAGTTCTTCGCCTCCGGCCGGCTGGATAACCTCTCTTCGGTGCATGCCGGCCTGCAGGCGCTGGAGGCAGTGGCCGCAACTAAGGCCGGCGGGTCGATCGCCGTCCTGGCTGCGTTCGACCATGAGGAGGTCGGCTCCGGCAGCCGGTCCGGGGCGGCGGGACCGTTCCTCGAGGACGTCCTGGCGCGGATCAGCTCCGGGCTGGGCGCCGGTGCCATCGAGGCGCAGCGTGCGTTCGCGGCGTCGTTCTGCATTTCCGCAGATGCGGGCCATGCAGTGCACCCCAACTACGCCGAGCGCCATGATCCCGCCAACCGGCCGGTCCTGAACGGCGGGCCGCTGCTGAAGATCAACGCCAACCAGCGGTACACCACCGATGCTCCGGGCGCTGCGTACTGGGCCGGGCTGTGCCGGGAAGCCGGGGTGCCCTACCAGGAGTTCGTCTCCAACAACTCGATTCCCTGCGGCTCCACCATCGGCCCGCTGACGGCGACGCGGCTGGGGATCCGGACCATCGACGTCGGGATACCCCTGCTCTCGATGCACTCGGCCCGCGAGATGGCCGGTGTCAGCGATCCGTACCGGCTTTCCCTGGCCGCGGAGCTTTTCTTCAGCCGCTAGGCGAAGGAGCGCAGGGCCGGATACCGGTCCACAGGTGAACTTTGCCCCGGCGAAAATCCGATAGGATAGGGGAGTCTGTGCTGTCGGCTTTGGCTGGCAGGTTCTGTGCGTGCTGCGGGTAATCCGCCGCCGCAGGGAGCAAAGACAACGCTAAAGAACCTCCTGTTACGGAAATACCGTGACCGTATAGCCCAAAGGAGGTGGGTTCACAAATGCGTGCTTATGAACTGATGGTAATCATCGACCCCGAGGTCGAAGAGCGTACCGTGGAGCCTTCGCTCGACAAGTTCCTCAATGTTGTCCGCAACGACGGTGGAACCGTCGACAAGGTCGACATCTGGGGCCGTCGCCGCCTGGCCTACGAAATCAAGAAGAAGGCTGAAGGCATCTACGCGGTGGTTAACTTCACCGCCAGCCCTGCAGCAGCTGCTGAACTTGACCGCCAGCTTGGCCTCAACGAGACCATCCTGCGCACCAAGATCATCCGCCCCGAAGACCAGAAGGTTGTCGCCGAGTAATTTCGGCCCACCCTTTATTCGTCAATGAAAGGCCCGCTCACACGGGCCGAGACACCAGGAGGCATACATGGCAGGCGAGACAACGATCACCGTGGTCGGTAACCTGACGAATGATCCGGAACTCCGGTTCACCCCGTCCGGTTCGGCAGTGGCGAACTTCACCATTGCCTCGACGCCGCGCACCTTCGATCGGCAGTCCAATGAATGGAAGGACGGCGAAACGCTGTTCCTCCGTGCGTCGGTCTGGCGTGAAGCTGCGGAAAACGTCGCCGAATCCCTGACCAAGGGAACCCGCGTCGTCTGCCAGGGCCGCCTGAAGTCCCGTTCATACGAGACCAAAGAAGGCGAGAAGCGCACCGTCATGGAGCTCGAGGTCGACGAAATCGGCCCCTCGCTCCGGTACGCCTCCGCAAAGGTCACCCGCACCCAGCGCTCAGGCGGCGGTGGCGGTGGCTTCGGTGGAAATGCTGGAAATTCCGGCGGCTTTGGCGGCAACTCCAACTCCGGTTGGGGCGGCCAGCAGCAGCAGCAGTCCGCACCTGCGGACGATCCCTGGGGTGCCCCTGCGGGCGGCAACTCAGGCGGCTGGGGAGCCGGTCCGGATTCCAACGATCCGCCCTTCTAAGCAGTACCT
Organism: Arthrobacter sp. 7Tela_A1; assembly: GCF_049311065.1. Lineage (NCBI taxonomy): Bacteria > Bacillati > Actinomycetota > Actinomycetes > Micrococcales > Micrococcaceae > Arthrobacter > Arthrobacter sp. 7Tela_A1. The sequence continues at coordinate 74,301 of NZ_JAXIOO010000004.1, forward strand.
GGTGCCGCAAGGCGCCAACCTCTGACGGCAACCGCCGTCGAGCCCATCCCGTGGAATGAATCCACGGGCTCCACTAGACATAAGGAGCTCCACGATGGCTAAGGCTGAACTTCGCAAGCCCAAACCAAAGTCCAATCCCTTGAAGGCCGCTGACATCACTGTCATCGACTACAAGGACGTAGCATTGCTGCGCAAGTTCATTTCCGACCGCGGAAAGATCCGCGCTCGTCGCGTAACTGGCGTATCCGTGCAGGAACAGCGCAAGATCGCACAGGCAATCAAGAACGCCCGTGAAGTTGCACTCCTGCCTTACTCCGGCGCCGGCCGCGGCTAAAGGAAAGGAACCTAACTCATGGCAAAGCTCATTCTGACCCACGAAGTAACCGGTCTCGGTGCTGCAGGTGACGTCGTCGAGGTAAAGGATGGTTACGCACGTAACTACCTGGTGCCCCGCGGCTTCGCCCTGACCTGGACCAAGGGCGGCGAAAAGCAGGTTGAGTCCATCAAGGCTGCCCGCGCCGCGCGCGAGCACGCTTCGCTGGAAGATGCCCAGAAGCAGGCCGCTGCTCTCTCCGCCAAGCCGGTCAAGCTGACCGTCAAGGCCGGTGAGTCCGGACGCCTCTTCGGTACGGTCAAGCCCGCTGACGTTGCCGCTGCTGTTGAAGCCGCCGGCCTCGGCAGCATCGACAAGCGCAAGGTTGAACTGCCGACGCACATCAAGTCGGTTGGTTCCTTCCAGGCCAACGTCCGCCTGCACGACGACGTTGCTGCCGTCATCGACCTCGAGGTCGTTGCCAGCTAGTTCGTTGCGCACCGCGTGACATAAAACGCCCTCCGCCTGTGGCGGGGGGCGTTTTTGCGTGCCGGAGGAATGCTTCGCGTGCTTCCTTTCTTAGGTAGCGCCCGTAATTCCACAAGTATGTGGATATCTACTGTGGATAAAGAACGCCGTATGCCTGTTTCCCGCAGGTGTCAACCTGAAGGTTGAGGATGAATGTTGAGGAAAAAAGGTGTTCATGCACAGGTGTGGACGAACATAACCCCTAGTCACAGCCTTGTTTTTGATAAAACTATTTTGTTATCCACAGCCTTATACCCATCCTGTGCACAAGACACGCCCAGTTATGAACAGGGTATCCACACGGCCTGTGGACAACTCGTTTGTTGAGCCAGCCAGACGGGACTACGGTTGCGGTGGACTCCCTCCTTGGTGCACCCGGAAATGGTTACGGCGAGGGTGGCGCCGGGCGCAAAGCGCTGTCAGTGCCTCCTGCTAGGACTGAGTCAGTCCCAGCCAACACGGGCGCCCGCCGGACGGGCCATGGATCTAATGTTTTTTGGAAAGGGTGGCCATTGTGTCGCTTGCACAGGCGGATGCCGCTGAATCGACCCGCAACCCCGATTTTGGCCGCACTCCGCCGCAGGACCTGGTAGCCGAGCAGTCTGTCCTCGGCGGCATGATGCTCTCCAAGGACGCGATCGCTGATTGCGTCGAGGTGCTGCGAGGGGTGGACTTCTACCGCCCGGCCCATGAGTCCATCTATGAGGCCATCATCGACCTCTACGGCCGCGGCGAGCCCGCCGATGCGGTGACGATCTCAGATGAGCTGACCAAGCGCGGCGAAATCGGCCGGATCGGTGGTCCCGCCTACCTCCACACGCTGATCCAGTCGGTCCCGACCGCCGCCAATGCCGGTTTCTACGCGGAAATTGTCCGGGAACGCGCAGTCCTGCGCCGGCTGGTGGACGCGGGAACCAAGATCGTCCAGCTGGGCTACTCCAGCGACGGCATGGAGGTTGATGACATTGTCAACGCGGCTCAGGCCGAGGTCTACGCCGTGGCAGAACGCCGGACAGCCGAAGACTATGTGCCGCTGAAGGACATCATCGAAGGTACTGTCGATGAGATTGAGTCCGCCGGCCACCGCGGCGAAGGGATGATTGGCGTCCCCACCGGGTTCTACGAGCTCGACGAACTCACCCAGGGCCTGCACGGCGGCCAGATGATCGTTATCGCGGCCCGGCCGGCTGTGGGTAAGTCCACCTTCGCGCTCGACTTTGCCCGTTCCGCGGCGATCAAGAACAACATGACCACGGTGTTCTTCTCCCTCGAAATGGGCCGCAACGAGATCGCCATGCGCCTGCTCTCCGCCGAGGCAACAATCGGCCTGCAGGATCTGCGCAAGGGCACCATCAAGGATGAGCAGTGGGGCAAGATTGCCACCACCATGGGCCGGATGAACGACGCGCCGCTGTTTATCGACGACAGCCCGAACATGTCCCTGATGGAAATCCGGGCCAAATGCCGCCGGCTGAAGCAGCGGCACGACCTCAAACTGGTGGTCCTGGACTACCTGCAGCTGATGTCTTCCGGCAAGAAGGTGGAATCCCGCCAGCAGGAGGTGTCCGAGTTCTCACGTGCCCTGAAGCTGCTGGCCAAGGAGCTTGACGTCCCCGTGATTGCGCTCTCCCAGCTGAACCGTGGTTCCGAACAGCGCACCGACAAGAAGCCGATGGTCTCCGACCTCCGCGAATCAGGCTCGATTGAGCAGGACGCCGACATGGTGATCCTGCTGCACCGCGAAGATATTTACGACAAGGAATCCCCGCGCGCCGGTGAAGCAGACGTGATCGTGGCCAAGCACCGTAACGGTCCAACCAAGACGATCGTTGTGGGCTTCCAGGGCCATTATTCACGCTTCTCCAACATGGCCGTCGAAGGTGGCTCCGGCTTCTAGCCGGACGGTCCAGCCGAAGTCCCACAGGAGCAAAAACGTGCCAAAGTCCAAACCCCGCAAGAAGGCGGCCGCCAAGAAGAGTCAGGCGCGCCGGAGCCAGCATGAATCGAACCGTATTTTCGGTGACGCCGAGTCCTTCGTGAGTGACGAAGCAGAGACCCTGCTCAGCAGCCGCGGCTGGATCAGTGAACGTAACCAGCCCGGCGGCCTGGACCAGGGCGACTGCTGGTACTGGATGCCCTCGCAGCTTCCGGCTTACCTGGAGGAAGGGGAACCGGTCCCGACGTCGGTGTATCCGGTCAGCTCGGGGTTCGTCAGCCAGCTCGCTACTCCGGACGGCTCGGTTCCTCCCGGGGCGGAGACCACGTACGCGTCCCTCCAGGAGCTTGAAGCGGACCTGGAACGGCTGGAGTCCTACCGCGTCCCCGAGACGGACTGGACCGTGCTGGGCGGAGGACCCGGCCCGGAGGAAACCCCGGGCGAACTCATTGACAGCATTGCCGAAGAGTGGGAGCTGATTGCCGAGCTGATTCACTTCCCGTACAGCGAGGAGGGCGTGCGGTCCTTCGACGCCGTGGTCCAGGCAGGGCAGGATGGGCGCCTGACCGAGTACGCCTACCAGTCCGTCCTCGCCGGGCGCGGACTCCCGCGGGCCTAGAGGCCGGGCTCTCCGCCGCCCGCGGCGGGGTTGGCAGCGGCATCCCGGCTGGAGGCCAGCTGCCACGGGACGCTGGCAACCATGATGCCGGGCTCAAAGTGCAGGCGCGCCTTGATTCGCAGGGCAGTCTGGTTGTGGACAAGCTGCTCCCACCAGCGGCCGACGACGTACTCAGGAATGTAGACGACGAAGAGTTCGCGCGGCGAACTGCGGCGTGCCTCACGCAGGTAGGCCAGGACCGGGGACACAGTTTCACGGTACGGAGATGAGAGTACCGTCAGCGGCACGGGGATCCTCAGCCGCTCCCAGTCATCGACCACCCTTTGCGTTTCCTCCGGATCCAGGTCCACGATGATCGCGTTCAGGCTGGAGGGCCGGGAAGCCCTGGCGTACGCCAGGGCCCGCAGCACGGGTTTGTGCACCTTGGATACCAGGATCACGGCGTTGACCCGGCTGGGGAGGGCCAGCAGTTCGGGGTCTTCCTCCACACGCAGTTCCTCGGCCACGGACTGGTAATGCGTGCGGATGCTGTTCATGATCACGTACAGGAAAGCCATGGCCAGCAGCGCAATCCAGGCACCGTGTTCGAACTTCGTGATAATCACGATGACCAGGACCAGTGCTGTCATGCCGAACCCGCAGGCATTGATGACGCGTGAGCGCTTCATCCGCGCCCGCACGTCCTTTGTCCGCTCCGTGCGCAGCTTGGCAGTCCAGTGCCTGATCATGCCCAGCTGGCTTGCGGTAAAGGAGACAAATACCCCGACGATGTAGAGCTGGATCAGCCGTGTGACGTCAGCGTTGAACACCAGGACCAGCACCAGGGCCGCCAGCCCGAGGACGATGATGCCGTTGCTGAAGGCCAGCCGGTCACCGCGGGTGCGCATCTGCCGCGGAAGGTACCCGTCCTTCGCGAGCACGGAGGCGAGGATGGGGAAGCCGTTGAAGGCCGTGTTGGAGGCAAAGACGAGGATCAGGCCGGTGGCGGCAATCACTATGTAGAACAGGAGGGACCCGTCACCGAAAACCGTTTCTGCCAGCTGGCTGATCACCGGGTGCTGGATGTATCCCTGTACCGGTTCCCCGTTCAGCAGGAGCTGGGTGGCCGGGTCCTGCACGAAGTGGACGTTGGCCAGGCTTGCCAGGGCCAGGATTCCAGCCAGCATGAGCGCTGCCAGGCCGCCCAGCAGAAGCAGCGTGGTGGCGGCGTTGGTGCTCTTGGGCTTGCGGAAGGTGGGAACGCCGTTACTGATCGCCTCGACCCCGGTCAATGCGGCTGCCCCGGAAGAGAACGCGCGCAGGAGCAGGAAGGCACCGGCCAATCCCGTCAGTCCGGCGTCCATGCCGGCTTCCGGAAGGAGCTCGAACCCGGCAGACGGCGCCCGGGCCAGCGACCCGGTGGCGGATTGGATGAGGCCCACGGCGCACATTCCCAGCACGGAGGCCAGGAAGAGGTAGGTGGGTAACGCGAAAACCTTTCCGGCCTCCCGGATTCCGCGCAGGTTCACCAGCATGAGAATGAGTACCCCGGCTGCGGCCAGCAAACCCTGCCGGCCGTGCAGCGCGGGGACAGCCGTGACCAGGTACTGCGCGGCTGAGGACATGGAAACGGCAACGGTCAGCACGTAGTCCACCAGGAGCGCGGAACCAACGGTGAGGCCGGCCCTCCGCCCGAGGTTCTCGCTGGCGATCTCATAGTCACCGCCGCCGGAGGGGTAAGCATGGACGTTCTGCCGGTAGGAGGCCACTACGGTGAGCAGCACGATGATGACGGCCAGGCCCACCCACGGGGACAAGGTCACCGCGGCGACCCCCGCCAGCGCGAGGGTGAGGAGGATTTCGTCGGGCGCGTAGGCCGCGGACGAGAGTGCGTCCGACGCATAGACCGGCAATGCCACCCGCTTGCGCAGGAGAGTGTGCGAGAGCTGTTCATTGCCGTACGGACGCCCCACCAGAATGCGCTTCAGCGCATTGAAGAATGTGAGCACGAGGTCAAACCATAGACCGCTTGGAGATCCAAGTCCAGACGCCCGGAAAGCCGCTCTGGGAGCCTACGTGGCGAAGTACACATTAGGCGCCTCGATCGGCATGAACACGCGGAAGTAAAGCATGGTTACGATTCTCTTCGCAAGGTCTCGGTTTGATATCGATTCGAGTCTTTCCTAGCTTGGATATAGCCCGAATGACGGGCGGACCGCCGGGTCCTGAAGAGCTGATTTGATCCGGCTGGCGGACATCCTTCTGATGGTGCCGCCCCGAACCATGCACGGTATCCCGCGCCACCTCTATGTCGCCGCTGCGGGAATACCTGAACCAGACCTCTAACAGTCGAGGGTAGGCGACGTCGTGATGAAGTCCGGGGACGGATGGAGCGCAGGTGGGCCCTGAGGAGCAGACACAGCTAATGAAGAACTCGAAGATCACCCGTTACGTTCGTCGTGGACTTGCCGCCGCCGTTATCACTGGTGCCAGCGCTGCCGGCCTCGCCGGGATGGCCGCTCCCGCCAACGCTGCATCGATGGACTGGGACGCCCTGGCACAGTGCGAGAGCGGTGGAAACTGGAACATCAACACCGGCAACGGCTTCTCCGGCGGCCTGCAGTTCCTGCCCAGCACCTGGGCAGCCTTCGGCGGCACCGGCAACCCGGCCGACGCCAGCCGAGAGGAGCAGATTGCCGTAGCCGAGCGCGTTCTGGCAGCGCAGGGCCCCGGCGCGTGGCCTGCCTGCACCGCGAAGCTGGGCATGACCGGTGCTACCGCGAACCCCCAGCCCGCTCCGGCTGCTCCCGTTGAGCAGGCTCCCGTCGCCGAGCCCGAGGTCCAGACCTACTCCGTTCCGGTTGAGACCTACACCGAGCCCGCTCCGGCTCCGGTTGAGGCTCCCGCTCCGGTAGAGGCTCCCGTCGCCGCCCCGGCCCCGGCCCCTGCGGCTGAGGTCCCGGCTCCGGCACTGAGCGGCGAAACCTACACCGTTCAGGCTGGTGACACCCTTTCCGAGATCGCCGAGAAGCTCGGCATCGAAGGCGGCTGGCCGGCACTCTACGCAGCCAACGCCGACACCATCATCCATCCTGACCTGATCCTGACCGGACAGGTTATCCAGCTGCCTGCCTAACATTGCAGCTGTGAAAGGGGCGGCCCCCGGGGGGGGCGCCGGCCCGTTCTGCCGTTACGTCCCCGGCTGCGTATCATCCACCCGCGATGGACTGAAGGACCAGCACTTCAGACCCCGGAGCCACGGGACTGTGCAGCCGGTCAAGCGTGCGGATGTCCTCGCCGTTGACGTATATATTCACGAACTTCCGGACCATTCCCGTTTCATCGCGGATCCGCCGTCCCAGAACGGGAAACCGGTCTCCAAGTCCGTCAAGCAGCGTCCCGACCGTCAGTCCGTCGCCGGCGGGCACCCTCAGTTCGGACGTGCCTCCGGCGCTCGGAGCAAGCACGGCAGGAAGCAGGACCCGGATCTCCCCTGAAAGCATCAGCCAGCCAATCCGGTGGGTGCGGCACGGACGCACAGAATGTCCGGCAGGTTGGTGGCCACCAGGGCGAAGGTCTCTCCTTCATCGGAGCTGGCGTACACGTCTCCTGCCCTGGTGCCGAAATAGACTCCGACAGGTTCCGCACTGTCCAACCCGGCGGCGTCGCGAAGAATGGCGTTGTATTCCGCCGTGGGCAGCCCGGCGTCCAGCCGGGCCCAGGACGTGCCGGCGTCAGTGCTGCGGTAGACCGCCAGCTGCCCCTTCGGCGGTATCCGTTCACCGTCGGCCACCAGCGGGACGGTCCAGATGGTCCCTCCCCGCCGCGGATGGGCCAGCATGACAAATCCGAAGTCAGCCGGCAACCCGTCGGCGATGGACACCCAGGTATCCCCGGAGTCGTCCGACCGGTACACGCCGTGGTGATTCTGCGCGTAGAGCCGTGCCGGGTCCTCGGCATCCCGGGCGATCTTATGGACGCACTGGCCGAACTCCGGATCCGGGTCGGGGAGGAAATACGCCGAGATTCCCTGATTGCGGGCCTGCCAGCTTCCACCGGAGTCATGAGAGCGGTACACCCCGCCCGAACTGATCGCCACGTGCACTGTGTCATCCGCCGGACTGGGAAGCACAGTGTGGGCTGCGGCTCCGCCATACCCCTCACCCCAGTCCGGGCGGTGCGGGTGGTCCCACAACGGCCGGTTGAGTTCAAAGCTGATGCCGCCGTCGGTGGATTTCCAGACAGAGATGGGTTCGCAGCCCGCCCACACGACACCCGGCCGCGACTCGGAATCGGGCTGAAGCTGCCAGATGCGTCCCAGCGACTCACCGGTTCCTTCGGGAAACGTGATGGCGCCCGCCTCCGGCTCGGACCACGTCTCACCCAGGTCATCGGAGATCACCACAGTCGGACCCCAGTGCGGCGACAACAGGCCCGCCAGGATGCGCGGAGGTGAAGTGCGCGTGTCGATCCCCACACTGGCCACTTCATTCATCAAGAATTGCGGGCCGCTGAGCGCCCACGTGGTCCGGTCCGTGCTCCGGGCAAGCCACAGTCCCTTGCGCGTGCCGATGGCCAGGACCGTGTCCTCTGTTGGGCTCATGGCTGATATTGGACCATCCAGCCATCAGGCGGACAAGGGGATTCGAAAAGCGGATTAGGCGGCTCGGGAACCTTCCCAGATGGAAAATGCGCACGCTGTGGACTAAGCATGGAGGAATGGTCCCTTTTTTCCACCTGGGTGAACCGGCTTGATTTACATCGATCCGCCGCTCTGGCCTGCTCACGACACCTGCTTTTCCCACTTGGTCTCAGACACCTCGCTGGAAGAGCTGCACGCGTTTGCCACAGCTGCCGGTGTCCCGCGCCGTGCTTTTGACCAGGACCACTACGACGTTCCGGAGCACCGCTATGAGGAGCTGGTTCGGGCCGGAGCACGGGCTGTCGACGGGCGGACACTGGTCCGCGCGCTGATTGCCGGCGGGCTCCGTATTCCCGCAAGGGAACGGCCCGCCTCCCTGGTGCATCCGCTGCGCCGGCGCTGGGACTCGCTGGTGCCCGGAGCCGAAGAGGTGGGTGCGGAGCTGCTCAACCGGTGGGGTGAGCCGCACCGCCGCTATCACGACCGCAGGCACCTGCTCCAGGTCCTTGAAGCACTGCACACGCTCGGGGTAACTGACCGTCCCGTTCTCCTGGCGGCCTGGTTCCACGACGCTGTGTACGACGGCGATCCCGGACGGGACGAGGAGTCTTCGGCCGTGCTGGCTGAGTCGCTGCTGCCCGAAGCGGGCATCAGCGCGGGCGAGGTAGCGGAGGCAGCCCGCCTCATCCGGCTCACGGCCGGCCACGATCCGGAACCGGAAGATCGGCGCGGAGCGCTTCTTTGCGACGCGGACCTGTCCGTGCTGGGACGGAGCGCCGATGCGTATGACCGCTATGCCGCCGACATCCGGCGGGAATACGGACACGTCGACGAGGATGTATTCCGGGCAGGCCGCCGCACCGTTCTCCAGGCGCTCCTCGGCAACGGAACGGTGTTCCGTACCGGCCGTGCCGAGGCGCTCTGGGGAGACGCCGCCCGCTCCAACCTGGCACGCGAACTGGCTGCCCTGGTTCCCGCCGGCGGACGCCCGTCCGTACCGGAGGGCAGTGCCCGGGCCGGAAGGGCTAATCGTGGCTGATCCCGCAGGCTTCACCGGGCATCCGAGGGGCAGTGCAGGTTACCGCGGCGTCCTGGTCGGCCTTGCTGCCGCTGGACTGGCCACTTTCGCCCAGCTCTACTCCCTGCAGGGACTGCTGCCGGAATTGTCCGGGGACTTTGGCGTCAGCGCAGCCACCGCGGCCCTGAGCGTCTCTGCCGCAACCCTGGGTTTGGCTGTAGCCGTCATTCCCTGGTCCGCTGCCGCAGACCGGTTCGGCCGGCTGCCTGTTATGCGGACGGCGATCATTGCCGCTGTGGTCCTGGGGCTGCTGGTACCTCTCGCCACGGATTTCTCCGTCCTGCTGCTGCTGCGGTTTATCGAGGGCGCGGCGCTCGGCGGTATCCCCGCCGTCGCGCTGGCTTACCTCAGTGAGGAAGTCAGCCCGGTTCACGCAGCCGTCGCCGCCGGGACATATGTGTCTGGAACAACCATCGGCGGTCTCGCGGGCCGCATCGTGGCGGCTCCGGTGGGTGAATACTCCAATTGGCGTATAGGTGTTGCGGCGGTGAGCCTGCTGGCGGCGGTCGCCGCCGTGGTCTTTATGCTGTCTGCGCCCCGGCAACGCGGCTGGAGCCCGAGCCCCAAGCAGAAAGACGGCCCCGGACTGGCGGCCCGCCTCGGGGCAAACCTGCGTTCACGCCGGCAACTGGCGCTCTACGCGCAGGCGTTCCTTTTAATGGGCGGCTTCGTGGCCGTGTACAACTATCTTGGTTTCCGGCTGGGCCTTCCCCCGTTCAATCTTCCGCAGGCCCTGGCCAGCTCCCTGTTCCTGGCGTACTTGGCCGGGACATGGTCCTCGCGGGCGGCGGGGAAGGCCGCGGGAGTGCTGCCCGGCGGGCGCCGGAACGTCCTCCTTGCCAGTACGGCGGTCATGGCAGCGGGCCTGGCGGTCACGTTGTTCGAGTCCCTGGCTGCCGTCATTACGGGACTCATTATCTTTACCGCCGGGTTCTTCGGAGCGCACGCCATTGCCTCCGGATGGGTACCGGTGTTCGCTTCCGAAGGAAAAGCCCAGGCCTCATCGCTGTACAACCTGGCGTATTACGGGGGCTCCAGCCTGATCGGATGGGCCGGCGGACTGTTCTTCCAATCAGCGGGCTGGCCCGCCCTGGCCGGGTTCGTAGGGGTCTTGATGCTCCTCGCGGCCGTCCTGGCAGCGACCCTCCCCGGCCAGTGGGAGCACGAACCGCGGCCCAAGCCGGCCGGGCGTAGGCTGGAAACGTGACAAGGCGGACCCCGGCAACCACCAGTGGACTGGGCCGGCGAATCCTGGCCCTCGCGCTTCCGGCGCTTGGCGCACTGATCGCGGAGCCGCTGTTCCTGCTGGCCGATGCGGCGATCGTCGGGCACCTGGGAGTGAACCAGCTCGCCGGTGTTGGCCTGGCCTCCACAGTGCTGCAGACCGCCGTCGGCCTGATGGTTTTCCTTGCCTATTCCACCACCGGTACGGTGGCGCGGTACCTCGGCGGAAACCGGCACCATGAAGCTTTAGCGGCAGGCCGTGACGGAATTGCGCTGGCGGTCATCCTTGGCGCAGTGCTTTCGCTGGCCGGGATCCTCCTTGCTCCGTGGCTGGCCGGAGCGATGGGCGCTGACGGCGAGGTGCACCGCTATGCGGTGGAGTACCTGCGCTGGTCCATGCCGGGACTGACGGCGATGCTGGTGGTGCTGGCAGCTACCGGGGTGCTGCGCGGACTGCAGGACACGAAGACTCCCCTGGTCGTAGCGGTTGCCGGCTTCAGCGTGAATATCGCACTGAACTTCCTGCTGGTGTACGGGGTTGATCTTTCCGTCGCGGGCGCCGCGATGGGCACGAGCATCAGCCAGTGCGGAATGGCCGCGGTGTACCTGGTGATGGTGGGACGCATGGCGAAACGGGAATCCGTGCCGCTGCGGCCGTCCCGTGCCGGAATGGAGGCGAGCATGCACGTGGGCTCCTGGCTGATGCTGCGCACGCTCAGCCTGCGGATCGCCGTCCTGGCGGCAGTACTGGTCGCAACGGCGCAGGGAGCGGTGTCCCTGGCTGCCCACCAGCTGGTTATGACTTTCTTCACCTTCCTCGCGTTCGCGCTGGATGCGCTGGCGATTGCGGCCCAGGCAATGATCGGCAAGGAGCTTGGTGCCGGGAACCGTGAGCTGACCCGTGCACTGACCCGCAAAATGTCGGTGTGGGGGATCGGGTTTGGCGTGCTCACAGGACTGCTTCTCGCTGCGTCCGCCCCGTTCGTGGGCTGGATCTTCACGCCGGATCCGGGCGTGCAGCAGGCACTGACCGCAGGGCTGTGGGTCTTGGCTGCGGCCCAGCCCATCTGCGGACTGGTGTTCGTTCTGGACGGTGTCCTCATTGGTGCAGGTGACGCGAAGTACCTGGCCCTCACGGGCGTGGTAAACCTGCTCGCTTATCTGCCCCTGCTGTGGTGGGTCCACGCGTCCGGCCTGGAGGGAGGCTCCGGCATTGCGTGGCTGTGGGCTGCTTTCGGACTTGGCTATATGGCCGCCAGGGCGGTGACCCTCACGCTGCGTGCCAGGGGCGAAGCCTGGATGGTCACCGGTGCGGCACCGGCCAGGACAAAGGACTAAGCTAAGGATCGGCCGGACCGGCCGACCACCAACTTGAAAGCGGAGGCTTACCGTGGGCGCACCCCACTCCAAGGCACCTTGGGTCCCGATCCTTCTCCGTTCCGCCGTTGCTGCTGTGTACGGCGGGATCACGATCTTTTGGCAGGGCCCCACTATGGCTGTCCTGGCCGCCGCGGGCGCTGCCTACCTCCTGCTGACCGGTGTCAGCCTGTGGCGCATGGCTACCCTGGCCCGCTCCTGCAACACCGCGCAGGTCCCGGGAGCACTGCTGGTGTCAGCTGTCGTCTACGCCGCTGCAGGCATCGTGGTGGCCGCAGTGCAGTCCACCACCGTGTTCGCCTACGTGGCTGGTGCTGCCCTGCTGGTGGGCGGCCTCGTTGAACTCGTGTTCTGGTTCCGGGTCCGCAAGACGTTCACGCCGGCCCGTGACTGGCTCATTACGGGTGCCGCGGCGGTCGGTGCCGCCGTGCTGATGCCGCTCTTCCTGGCATTGGCCGAGGGCACCCATGTCCGGGCACTCCTCGGCGTCAGCGGCGGTTCGGCCGTGATCATTGCCGTGGTCCTGGCGATTTCGGGTCTGGGACTGCGTCATGACGCAAGCCTGACGCCGGAATCGACGGAACACGCACAGGCCGTAAACTAGGACTATCCGCGGCTTCTACTTGGGGTAGAAGACCGCCAGTCGACAACGCAGGAGGACAAATAGTGGCCAAGAGCCAGCCCGGTGGGACCCAGAAACGGAATTCCGTGAAGGCCCCTCTGGTTTTCTCCGCAGTCCTGGCCGTGATCGCCGGTATCACCACCATGATCTTCGCCACCGGCGGGGCCACCAAGGAGCTTCGGCTGGACCTCGGCCTGACGGCCGCCGGGATCGCCTTCATTGCCTCTTTGCTGATTTCCTCGCTGTTGCTGATGACGGAGAAGCCAAACCCCGAACACCTGAGTGAAGGCTCCGGAGTCCACCGTGCCTCGGCAAAGATTCCGGGCGGTGCCGGCAGTGTTGGCGCCCCGGAAAAGAAGAAGCCGACCGGCGAAACGCCAGGGGACGCCGCCGACGTTCCGCGGAACCCGGGCAGCAACGCTTAGCCAGGCTTAGATCCGGAGCTTCAGCGCTTCTTCCGCTTTCGGCGCTGTGGACGGCCGGGTTGCCGGCGTCCGCCTTTTCCCTCGGGTGCGGCAGCGGGCTGCACCGGCGGCGGGGCGTCTCCCAGCAGCTGATCCAGGCCGGTCTCTTCGGCGGCATCGAGTTCAGTCAGGCCCGGTGCTCTTCTGGCCTCTGCCGGCCCGGCGCTGCGGCGGTGCAGTAGCAGCGCTGCCACGGCTGCGGCGACGGCAACGGCACTGGCCAGCATTGCGAAGGCATTGAGGTACAGCCACAAAAACATCAGCATCGGCGGCACTGTGGCGGGTATTTGCAGCAGCCCCAGCGCGGACAGGACCCAGAAAAGGACACTCGTTCCGATCAGGATCCAGGCGGTACGGGGAGAAAGGGCAGACCGCAGTTTGTGCTCCATGAGGTGCTCCTGGAGGCAGGTGTCAACAGACGCCGCACTGCTCGACCTGACAAGTCTAGGCCGCCGCCCGCGCCGGATCATAGGCGGGCTGCTGTTTTCGGCGGCTGCCGCGGCGGCTCAGACCAACCCCCGCAGCACCGCTGAGCAGGAGGACCCCGGCAGCTGCGAGCAGTACAAACGTGTTCGGGCTGGTTCCGGTCGCCGGCAGCCTTCCGCCAGCCGTGCCGGCCGCCGTGGCCTGCACCGCCACTACCTGGACCGTCAGCGTGGCGGGCACCGATCCAACGCCTGCCAGTTCCTGGGTTGCCGTAACGGTGAACTCGCCGGGTTGCCAGGCCCCGACGTGCACGCTCCAGTTGCCGTCCGCGTCCACGACCGTGACCGGATCCTGACCGCCCGCAGCCAGGGCGAGCGTTGCCCCTGGGACGCCCGTGCCGGAAATCTCGCGCGGAGCCGTCGCTTCGGTAAAGACTTCACCGCCGCGCAGGGACGTGATGACCGGCGACGCGTAGAGCACAGTGAACGGGGTGCGGGATTCCGGTGAGACGGCCCTCCCCGGCAGGCCGCCTTGCGCAGCGGTTATGACATAGGTGCCTGGAGGCAAGGGCGTCTCCAGGGAAGCCGAGAAGCTCCCGTCGGCGTGCACGACGGCGGTGGCCGCCTGAGGATCAGGGGCGGCAGTGAGATCCCCGGTACTCTCCGCCGCTGCCGGCCCAACCTCCAAAGACACCGTGGCACCGGGTTCGCCCGCACCCGATATGCTCCGGACGCCGTCGACCAGTGAGGAACCGTGAGCTGGGCTGGCCAGGACCGGGGCGTCCAACGGAAGGTGCTTCACGGTGAGCGTGTACTCCGCCGTTGCCGACGTGTTGTACCCCGCCACTGCGGTGGCGGAGATAGTCAGGACGCCGCCGTCGGCGACCGTGCGGGGGACCGTGAGGGACCAGGTGCCGTCTGGAGCCACGGGCAGGTCGGCAGTCCCGGCATTAACCGAGACGCGTACGACCGTCCCCGCAGGTGCCGTTCCGTTGAGGACCTGGTCGGTAAGGACGTCCCTTCCGTCCGGGACCTCCAGGACCGGCGGCTCCAGATGAAGGGCCAGTGTGTAGCCGTCCGTGACAGAAAGGGCGGAGGACAGGTCCGCAGCACCGACGCGGTCGATCGCACCCAAGTCGTTCCTAAAGCCGGCGCTCAGGATGCCCAGGGCCGTGCTGCCTGAGATCACCGGACCGCCGGAGTCACCCGGGCCGGCTCCCATCGTCGAGACGAAGCCGCGGACGATACGGAGATCTTCGTCGTCCGGCCCGTAGTTGAAACCGGCCACCGCGAAGTCGGCGAGTTCCTCTACCGTCCCGCACTGCCAGCCGGTGGCGAGTCCGGACCGGCAGACGGGCTGGCCCGGGACTGCGGTGCCGGTACCGGTGATGCGGGTGGTGGTTTTCGACAGTTCCCCGTCTTCCCACTGCGTTGCTTCCGGAAGCAGGTCCAGGTCTGCGTTGATGCCGTCGATCACGGCGATGTCGGTGCCTACGGTGACGGGAGTGTTGCCGGGGCCGCCGAACCTGGAGGTACCGAATGTTCCCAGATCCGTCAGTTCTGCGGCATCTGCCAGTGCTGCGCTGCCGTTGCGGGAAAGGAGGAATGTGTTCCGGCCAGCGCCGTCACGGGTGCAATGCCCGGCCGTGATGATGGCCGGATCGCCGGTGGGGCTCCAGCCGTTGAACCCCACGGAACAGCTGCTGAAATACTGCCCGTTCTCCGTGGCCGGACCGTGGGGGCTGAGGTACCCCTGCCCTCCGTAGACCTGGTCCGCCAGCGCGGTTCCAGCTCCGGCGGCAGGCTTAACGCTGACGTTGGTGTAAGCAGCGGCAAAGTCCTGCGGCGTCATTTCCGGAGGCGCCGGGTTCCCCATGCCCGACGGAGCGGTCCGGGGACTGCCCGGGTCCCGCACGCTGATCGTGAATCCGTCACTTCCGAGACCCACGGATTCCAGGCCCTCGACGCCTACGGTGTCCAGGTACTCTGCGGTGAGGGCTGTCAGATCGGTTGCCGTCCGGGTGGCACCAGCGGTGGTCTCCGCCGGCGGCTCGAGCCGGGCCCCCAGCTCCTCTGCCAGCGCCATGAGCTCGGGTCCGGATCCGGAGATGAGCATTTCCCCGTCGACCAGGGACATTCCCGCGTAGCCGGCCGTCGCCTGCAGCCGCGGCAGGGCTTCCGCCGCGCGCTGGCCGAGTTCGCCCGCCGCGCGGAACTGTTCCTCGGTGATGCCAAGGTCCCGTTGCAGCGCCTCAGCCAGGCCGGGAGGCAGGGCACCTGCGGTGCCGTCTGGGGGCGGAAGGGGGGAAGCATCCTCCACGGTCGCGGTGTCGTGGGGGGCTGCCTGCGCCGGCACTCCCACCAGCACACCTCCGGCAAGGAGTAAGACGGCGGCTGCGGCCGTCCGCACATACCTTCGGTGCCGGAATGTTGTTGCGTTCCCCATTGATACCCCCATAGAGCCAGGCTCAGGCGACCGGGAGCATCCCGCAGGGAGGGATGGCGCCCGGGCATTCGAGACTGTTTCGGCGTCCGGGCACCCACAATCGGCCCGAGTAGGCCGGGACATTAGCGGGCGAAGCTTCCTACGGCAACCCGTAGCGCTGCTGGTTTTCCAGAAAGTTCGACGCCAGCCGACGCCGGTAGGCGCGCACATTCTCCCGGTTGCCGCAGTTGCCCGACCCGCAGTAGCGGCGGGATCGGTTGCGGGACAGGTCGATCAGGACGCCGCGGCAATCCGGTGCGGCGCAGATCCGGAGGCGTTCCAGTTCACCGGCCCGGACGACGTCGGCAAGTGCCATGGCGGCCTCCGTCGCCATCCGGTCAGCCAGGTCCGCATCGGGCGGCGTGCAGTGCAGGTGCCAGTCCCAGCCATCGTGCCGGACAAGCTGGGGAAGCGCCCGTGAGTCGGCCAGCAGGCGGTTGATCCCCTGGGCGAGAGTTTCCTCGCCGCTGTCCCACAACTGCAGCAGGTCGGTGCGCAGCCGTTGCACTGCCTGCCGTTCGGCTGAGGTGTGCGTACGCGATCCCGAGAACCGCTCCCGTTCCAGGAACTGGGTGAGGCCGGGGTCGTCAGCCAGCGGATCGGGGTCGAGGAAGGAGGTGTTCACCAGGGCGGCTGCGCTCGCCAGCGCTACCTCAGTGTCATAAGTGAAAACCATCTTGACTCCTGACATTGTCCCCTTTAATGTCACAAGCATAGGCCCTTTTAGCTCGTGACATGATCCATGGGGGAGCGGGCCCGCCACCTCGAAAGGTCCACCATGGCTCAGCCCTCATCCGGTCCGGGAGCAATGCCCCCGGCCGCCGCTTCCGGAGTTTCCGGCATCCTCATCGCACTCCTTTCTTCCGCGGTTTTCGGGCTCTCGGGCTCCTTCGCAAAATCCCTGATGGAAGCAGGGTGGACCCCGGCCACGGCCGTGGCCTTTCGGATGGGCGGGGCCGCCGCCGTGCTTCTGGTTCCGGCACTGGTCGCTCTCCATGGCAGGTGGTACCAGGTCCGGCAGAATTGGAAGACCATCGTCCTGTTTGGCCTGGTTGGTGTCTGCGGCTGCCAGTTCTTCTATTTCAATGCCGTAGAACGGCTCTCTGTGGGCGTAGCGCTGCTGCTGGAGTTCCTGGCGCCGGTGCTGATCGTGCTGTGGATGTGGTTCCGAACCCGCCGCCGTCCGGGGACCGCAACGATTCTGGGAGCGGCGGCCGCCGTCGTCGGCCTGGTCCTGGTCCTGGACCTGACGGGAGATGTCCGGGTCGATCCCATTGGGGTCCTCTGGGGGCTGGCCGCTGCAGTGTGCCTGGCGATGTACTTTTTCATCACTGCGAAGCAGAACGAGACCCTCCCGCCACTGGTGCTCACTGCCGGCGGACTGCTCGTCGGGGCGGCCTCCATGGTGCTCCTGGGACTGACAGGGGTGTTGCCCACCGGATTCACCACCCAGGACGTGGAACTGGCCGGATGGGTGACCCGCTGGTGGGTCCCGCTGGCCGGTCTGGTGCTGCTCTCCACTGTGCTGGCCTACGTCACGGGGATCATCGCAGCGCGAGCCCTCGGGCCCAGGGTTGCTTCCTTCGTGTCGCTGACCGAAGTGCTCTTTGCCGTGCTGTGGGCCTGGCTGCTGCTTTCCGAACTCCCGGGACCAATCCAGATGATCGGAGGAGCTTTGATCGTGACGGGCCTGATCCTGGTCAGGACGGACAAGCATACGGATGTTCCGGCGCTTGGCGGCGAGGCAGTTCCGCTTGAAGCACCACCTCAAACGGGTGGAGGTCCGCGCCGGTAGGGCACCGTTTCGGGTAGGCTCGCCCGGCAGGACAAAACAGAAAACGCGGCACGACACTACGGGGGAACCGTGAAGATCTACCTATCCACTCCGGTGGGCACGGCGCTGTGCCCCGGAGCAGGATCACGTGGCCGGACCGGCGCGGCAGGTGCCGCATGAGCCGCACGGCTGCCCCGGCAGCACGGTCCCGCTGGCTCAAGCTGGCCTGGATGATCCCCGCGGCCCTGCTGCTGCTGGCAGCCGTGGTGCTCGCTGCACGCTGGCTGCGGGAAACGCCCGGGGCCCAGGATTTCCTTGCCGCCTATCCCGGCCACTCCGCACTGCCCGACGGCGCACCCGTTGGAATCCCGGCCTGGGTGGGCTGGCAGCACTTCCTCAACTCCCTGCTGCTCCTGCTGATCATCCGGTCCGGATGGATGATCCGGACGCGGCAGCGGTCCATCGGATCATGGACCAGGAACAACAAGGGCCTGATCCGCACGAAGAACCAGCCCAAGCGCATCAGCCTTGACCTGTGGTTCCACCTCAGCCTCGACGTCCTCTGGGTGTTGAACGGCCTGGTCTTCTATGTCCTGCTGTTCGCGACCGGACAGTGGATGCGCCTGGTTCCCACCAGCTGGGACATTTTCCCGAATGCGGCGTCGACGGCCCTGCAGTACGCGTCGCTGGACTGGCCGACCGAGAGCGGCTGGGTCAGCTACAACGCCCTCCAGGTGCTCTCCTACTTCTCCATAGTCTTCATCGCCGCCCCGCTGGCCATCCTGACCGGCCTGCGGATGTCGCCGTCGTGGCCCGCCAAAGCACCGCGGCTGAACCGGGCCTTCCCGATCGGAGCGGCCCGGGCGCTGCACTTCCCGGTCATGATCTACTTCGTGCTGTTCATCATCGTGCACGTCACGCTGGTGCTGGCGACGGGTGCCCTGAGAAACCTGAACCATATGTACGCGGCCTCCGACGGCACCGGATGGACCGGCTTCTGGTTCTTCGCTGGTTCGGTGGTCATCATGGTGGCGGCCTGGGTTGCGGCACGGCCGATCCTCCTGCGGCCGGTGGCCGCGCTTACCGGCAAAGTCGGCCGGTAAGAGCCGATCCCCGCCCGTTCCTGCCTAGGCTTCGTGGCTCTCCGCCGGCACCGTTGAGCCGGCTGGTTCCACGCGGATTTCCCGCTTGAGGATTTTGCCGGTGGGACCCTTCGGGAGTTCATCGGTGAACACCACCCGCCGCGGATACTTGTAGGCGGCCAGCCGGTCCTTGGCGAAGGCCTGGATCTCGTCGGCCAGGGCCTGCCGTGCTTCATCCGTGACCGGCACGGATTCTGCCTTGAGACCGATCACCGCCGCCACCTCTTCACCGTTAAGCTCGTCCGGCATGGCGACGACGGCAGCTTCTGCCACCGCCGGGTGTTCGTAGAGGACTTCTTCCACCTCGCGCGGGTAGACGTTGTACCCGCCCCGCAGGATCATGTCCTTTTTGCGGTCCACGATGTAGATGTTCCCTTCGTCATCAAGCCGCCCGAGGTCCCCGGTCCGGAACCAGCCGTCCGGAATCGCTTCAGCGGTGGCTTCGGGATTGTTCCAATACCCCTTCATGACGCCGAGTCCACGCACGGCAATTTCCCCGATCCCGCCGATGGGCACGTCGTGGCCTTCATCGTCGAGTACCCGGACCTCCATTCCGTAGACCGGTTTGCCGATCGATCCGGGCCTCCGGTCGTCCCCCGGCAGGTTGAAGGAAACGATCGGGGAAGTCTCCGACAGTCCGTAGCCTTCCAGCAGGTCCGTGCCGAAAACCTCCTCGAATTCCCGCAGGACTTCCAGCGGCATGGCTGCTCCTCCCGTGATGGCTCCGCGGACGGAGGACGTGTCCGTGGTGGCAACGTCGGGGTGCCGCAGCATGCCGATATACATGGCCGGTACACCCTGGAAGATGGTGACCTTGTCCCGTTCGATGATTTCCAGCGCGGCACCGGCGTCGAACCGGGGCAGCAGGCTGATGCTTGCACCGGCCATCACACCGGCGTTCAGGGCTGACGTCTGGCCGAAGACGTGGAAGAAGGGCAGCCCGCCGAAAATCACGTCGTTTTCTCCCGTGTCCAGGAGGTTGGCGGCGACTTCCGCGTTGCTGAGGAGGTTGTCGTGGCTCAGTGCTGCCCCTTTCGGGCGTCCGGTGGTGCCGGAGGTGTAGAGGATGACGGCGGTGTCCCTGTCCTCGACGTCGGCTACTGCGTCATCCGATTCCGAATCGGCCAGCAATTGCCGGAAACTTCCGGTGTTAACTGGAATCACGTCCACTCCGCCGGCTTCTTCGGCTCCGGCATTCGCCTCAGGCAGCATCAGCTCGAAGGCGAAGAGCAGCCCCGCGCCGGAATCCCGGAGTGTGTAGGCGACCTCCCGTCCCTTGAGCAGGGGATTCATAGGGACGACGACGGCACCGTAGCGCAGGACGCCGTAGTAGACCGAGGCCATCGGAGGAATGTTGGGCATCATCAGCGCGACCCTGTCCCCGTGCTGCACGCCGCGGGCCCGCAGGAGCCCGGCGACCTTGGTGCTCATGGCGTTCAGCATGGAGTAGCTGATCACCGTGTCGTTGATCTTCAGGGCCGTGTGGTCCGGAAGCCGGGCGGCGGTTTGGGGAAGGATGCCGGCGAGGTTGGGCATGAACGATCTCCTTTGATCGGGCGCAATGCGGCCACAGTGCCCCGAGGCTACCAACCAGCGCCGGTGTCCGGAATGGAAGATCAAGGAATTACCCTTCCCGCACGTAACCCTTTCGATATCTATCGCTTTGCATCTACCTTGGAAGCGGGGGAAGTCCATAACGAAGGAACCACCATCAGAGATCTGCAGGACAGGGCCAAGGCCACGCGCGATGCCATTCTCACGGGGGCAGCATCGGTTTTTGAGGAGTACGGCTACGGCCGCGCCTCACTGAGCCAGGTGGCTGACCAGGCGAAAGTCACCAAGGGGGCCCTCTATTTCCATTTCCCGTCCAAGGAAGACCTCGCCAGGGCGGTCATAGCCGAACAGCATTCGTTCGTCTCCGCGCAAAATAAAGCGTTGCTCGAGCAGGGATTTCCGCCGCTGGAATCGATGATCCTGATGTGCCGTCGTTTCGCAGCGAACCTTCTCACCGAGCCGATGGTCCGTGCAGGATCACGCCTGACACTGGAGGCATGCTCCTTTGACGAGGACGTCCGCCAGCCCTACCAGGACTGGATTTCCCTCATGGGCAGGCTGGCCCGAGAGGCCCAGCAGCGCGGAGAGTTGCGCGGCGACCTGGACCCGGACGCCCTTGCGCGGTTCGTCGTATCCTCCCTCACCGGAGCTCACCTGGTCTCGGCCGTTCTCACGGAACGGGCTGACCTCCTGCGCCGGGTGGATGAGATGTGGGGCATGCTGCTGCCCGGCGTGCTCTCCGACGACATGCGGGACACTTCCGGCGAGCTGATCCGGAAGACCGCCGGACAATAGAAAACCGGTCATCCGCCTTGTTTTAAAGTGTTCTACCCCTTAAGCTCTGGGCTGTGGGGGGTACTGCGAGGAAAGCCGGTAGTCCGCATCCTGCAACGCTGACGTTGCTGCACTGATGTGCTGCAAAATCACGGCAGGATCGTCTGCCGGCTTTTGCAGTAGGGGAGGGGGGGGGGCGGCTTTGGGGGGCACCCGCCCTTTATCTGTTTCAGGTGCCTACTCGCGGCGCAGCTTGTCCTGGACGACGCCGGCAACCTTCTCCACCGTGTTCGGCAGTTCCGTGGTGCCGTAGAACCGCGAATCCGGATGGGTGGGCGGAGGCATCGGTGCCGAGGTGGTGGGACCGTCGTGGTAGGTGAACTCTCCCTTGCCGTCCGGCGTCGGGCCGGAAGCCCAGGAACCCTCGGCCGCCGCAGCGCCGTCGGAGAAGTTCAGGTACTGGTAGGAGACCGAGCGCTCTTCCTTGTTGATCGGGAAGTTGCTTGGCACCGGCAGTGACTCAGCGCCCTCCTCCTGCAGTTCGCGCGCAGCCGCGAGCCACTGGTTCTGGTGCATGGTGTCCCTGGCCAGCAGGAAGGAGAGCATGTCCCGGACGCCGTGGTCGTCCGTCATATGGTAGAGCCGGGCGACCTGGACGCGTCCCTGCATCTCCGCGTTGGCGTTCGCCGTGAAATCGGCGAGCAGGTTGCCGCTGGCGGTGATGTAGCTGCCTTGCCAGGGATTTCCGTTGCTGTCCACCGGCCGTGCGCCGGCACCTGCAACGATGGCCTGCTGCATATCGGTGCCGCCGATGACGGCGGCAATGGCCGGATCCGACTGCACAGCATCTTCGGTGATACCGAGCGGGGCCTTTTCCAGGAGCTGGGCGATCATGGTGGCGAGCATCTCGACGTGGCCGAACTCTTCCGCGCCGATGCCAAAGAGCAGGTCCCGGTACTTTCCCGGAATGTGGGTGTTCCACGCCTGGAAGCTGTACTGCATGGCCACGGTGATCTCACCGTACTGCCCGCCGAGCACTTCCTGCAGCTTCCTGGCATAGACGGCGTCGGGGTTGTCCGGGGTTGCTTTGAACTGCAGTTCCTGTTTGTGAAAAAACACGGTTCCACTCTCCAAATACTGGGGGAAGATCCACCGCCGTTGGTGCGCCAGCCTCTCGGTTCGGGCCGGCAGCGACAGACCCTTGTCCAAAAAACTAGCCACTCAGAGGCGGGATGTGAAGTGCTAAGCAGGCTTATTTATTTATGTTTACAATCACTGCATGACTGAGCAGTCTGGTCTGGAACGGGGAGGAGACACTCCCGCCGCGACATACATCCTGCCGCTGAAACGTGGCCGTGCCGGAGGGCTTGGCGACCTCCCCGGGTATCTTCAGCGGGTGCTGTCATGGGCCGCCGTGCTGGTGGTGGACGGGTCTCCGCCCGAGGTTTTCGAGGAACATGCGCGTCTCCTTCCCGCCGGCGTTGTGCACCTGCGCCCTGACGTTGCCTGCCTGAACGGAAAGGTTTCCGGAGTTCTGACCGGCATTCGGCACGCCCGCACCGAGACCCTGGTAATTGCCGACGACGATGTACGGTACACCGTGGATTCCTTCCGCCGGGTGGTGGATCTCCTGCAGTCTGCAGACGTGGTGCGGCCGCAAAACTACTTTTCCGACCTGCCCTGGCATGCCCGCTGGGATACGGCGAGGAGCCTGCTTAATCGAGCGCTGGGCGCAGACTATCCCGGAACCTTGGGGGTGCGGCGTTCGGCGCTGCTGGCCACGCACGGCTACGACGGCGACGTCCTGTTCGAGAATCTCGAGCTGATCAGGACCGTGCGTTCCGCGGGGGGCCGGGAAGTCGTGGCGCGGTCGCTGTTCGTTCCCCGCAAATCCTGCGCCGCCGGGCACTTCCTTCGGCAGCGGGTCCGTCAGGCGTACGACGACTTTGCCCAGCCGGCACGCCTGGCACTGGAGCTTTCCCTGCTGCCGGGCGTGCTGCTCGGATGCCGGCGCTGGCCGTTGCTGCCGCTGGCGGCGGCCGCCGCGGCCGCCGGACTTGCCGAGGCGGGCAGAAGGCGTGCCGGCGGCACCCGGGTGTTTCCGGCGTCGTCCGCCCTGTGGGCTCCGGCCTGGCTGCTGGAGAGGTCGGTGAGCATCTGGGTGGCGCTGGGATTCCGGCTCGCAGGAGGCATCCCCTATGCAGGGGAGCGGATCACGACGGCGGCACACAGCAGGCGCATCCTGCGGCGCCGCTTCGCCCCTGGACAGGGTGTCCGCTCCGGCCGCGGTGGCGCTGGGAACTCCGCTGCCCCGGTCAGGCTGGGTGCGGCGCCGGCTGCGTGAGAGTGCAGGGGACCTTGCCCGTCCCGCCCTGTATCAGGCCCAGGTTACGGAAGCCTTCCAGCCATCCGCCCATGGGCCAGGTGCCCCACCTTTCGTGGAAGAGGTTAGCGTTCCGCACAATGTCGGCCAGATGCTGGACGGGGGGATCCTGGGTCGGGTGCCATTGGTGATAGGCTCTCGCCGCCCCGATCCAAGCGAGCCCGATGCCCCGGTGTTGTGCCACCCGGGCAAAGTCGGTGTCTTCTCCGCCGTAGCCGGTGTAGTCCTCGCAGAATCCGCCGATCCGGTGCCAATCTCCGGCCGTGAGGGCAAAGGAGAGCGACCAGAACAAGTCCGGGCTCTCGTCGGGAACGATCTCCCCGGGACCCGGCGCCGGCCGGGCCGGGTGGGGTGCGTCAAGTGTGCCAAGCACGTCCAGGTCGTACCCGGCGGGCCCCGGCGGATCGAGGTAGGTCACCGGTCCGCAGAGCAGCCGGCCGGCTGCGGCTTCGTCCTGGGCCGCGGATGCGTAGCCCGCGAGGAGACCGGGTGCGGGCAGGCAATCCACGTCCAAAAAGACCAGAAGCTCGGCGCCCCGGTCCAGGGCCGCCCGTGCGCCTGCGTTCCGGGCGGCTGCGAGAGGAAGGGCAGACCCGGAAGCGGGGACCTCGATGACCGTTCCCGAAAACATTGGATCAGGGAAGCGCCCGGGAATCTCCGGGTCCGCCATGGCCACGATGATGTAGTCGCCGGGGAGCCGGGTGGACCTCAGCAGTGCCTGCTGCTGGGCAGCCAGATGGGCATGCCGTCCGTGGGCCAGGGTGATGACGCTGGTTTTCACGAGCGGGTCCCTGCCGGCAGCCTCACGCGGTCCGCCTCCCGGCCTTCACCGACGGCGGAGATGACTGCAGCGGCCCGTGCTGCGCCCCGTCCGTCATTCCACAGGAACCAGTTCCGGCCGTCCAGGGCAGCGGCTGCGGCGAGGACGTCTGCCCAGTCCTGCCGGGCAAAGGCGGAGGTCACGATGGCCGGAATTCCCGCCATTGAATCAAGGATCCGTCCGGTGGTGAACTGTTCCTCGTGCGGCCGTTCCTGCGGAACAATAACGGCGGGAATGCCTGCGGCCGCCACGTCGGCGACGGCGCCCTGGCCGGCGTGCGTTACCACCAGCGAGGCGGCGCGAAGCCGCGGCAGCGGATCGGCGGTCCGGTTACCGGGATTGGTTCCTACCGCCTCCCATTCCACGCCCGGTGTCTGCGCCTGGGCGGACTGGATGTCGGCGTCGCTCATTCCTCCGCCGCCGGCGCCGCCGAGCACAACCACCCGCGTGACGGGTCCGGGCGGGCGGCCCTCCGCCACGGGGTGGCCGGAAATCGCGCCGACCGGTGTTACCCGCGCGGCAAGTTCGGGATCCCCGGTGTACAGCATGCCCGTGGCTTGGCGCGGCCAGGCAGCAATCACGGCATCGGAGACACCGAAGCCGAGCGTGTGCGCGGGATCTTCACGGACTCCGGGCAGCGCCACGGAGACAACGGGCACACCGTGCAGGCGGGCCAGCACGGCCACTTCCACGGAGACGTCCGCAACCAGCACGGATGGTTCTGCGCGGCGGATCCAGGCGGAGACCTGGGCCATGCGCTCTCGAAGACCGTTGTCGTGGACGGGGACCCAGTGGAGGTGGCCGTTGGCATCAACTGCCTGCGGACCGGGACTGAGGTCATCGCGCTCCAGTCGGACCCAGGGTCCGTCCCAGTCCGCCGGGCACGGCAGCGAGGACAGTCCGGTGACACTCCCGGGCGGAAGTTCGGCAGCAATGGCCTGCGCCCGGCGCAGGTGGCCCATGCCCTGGTGGTGGATGTAGTACCCGATCATGCGGCCACCGTCTGGCTTCCCGCCGCCAGAAGCAGGGCCTCGTATTCGTCCACCATCCGGTCGTGGGAGCAGAATGTCTCCGCCCGGCGGCGGGCAGCCCCGCGGTCCAGTCCGGCTGCCTCGCGCAGGCCGGCTGCCAGGGCATCGACATCGTCCGGCGGGGCCAGGCGCCCGCAGTCCTCCGTCAAGATTTCCGGGAGTGCTCCGCGTTCGAAGGCAGCGACCGGCGTCCCGGCGGCCAGCGCTTCAGCGGCCACCAGCCCGTAGGGCTCATCCCAGCGCGGTGTCACCAGCGCAGCGCAGGCATTCCGGACGGCGCGGCGGAGCTGGACGTGGTCGAGGTGGCCCAGATAGCGGATGCTGCCGCCCAGCTGCGGCTCGATCTCGGATTCAAAGTAGGCGCGGTCGTAAATCGGTCCGGCGAGATCCAGCGGCATTCCCGCCAGTTTCGCGGCGCGTATGGCCAGGGCCGTGCCCTTTTCGGGAACGATGCGTCCAAACCAGATCGGCGCTTCGCCGCCCGGCCCCTGTTCCCACTTGCGGGTATCCACGCCGTTGAGGATGGCGGTGGATTCGACCAGCGGCGCCCACGCGTTGCGGGTGTGGTTGCTGACGGCGATGAAACGGGTCAGCTCGCCGCGTACCCGGATGGCCGACTCGATCCAGCCCACGGGAGGAGTGTGCAGGATAGTCACCAGCGGAACGTGCAGCATCCGTGACATGGCTACGGGGAGGTGGTGGATGCTCGTGTTCAGGACGGCGTCGTACCTGTGGTGTCCGTGCTCAGCAAGGTCGAGCATGAGCGAGAGGTAGGCGTGGTGCTCTGCCATCCACTGTTCCGGAAGCGCTCCGACGTCGTTCCGGGCAGCTGCGCTCATTTCGAAGGCGGGCACCTCAAGGAACTCCACCTGCAGGTCCGGGTCCGATCCGGCGGCGGCAAAGAGGGTGATGTCGTGCCCCCGGGAGCGCAGCGCGGAGACCAGCGCATGGGTGTGCGCCTCGAGGCCGCCGGCAAACGGTTCACTGATGGGGAAGCGGGAGGGTCCGACGATGCACAGTCTCACTGCAGCACCCCGGCGCGGTCCAGCAGTGCGGTGTACAGCTCTGCATGGGCCCGGGCGATGGCGTCCCGCTGGCGGGCGCGGTCAGCTGCGGCAAGCGGGTCCGGCGGTCCGGCGCGGCGGGCTGCCCGCACTGCGGCCTTCAACGACTCGGCATCCAGCCTGGCCTCATTGTGGGAATAGCTGAAGACCGGCCCCTGGTCCGCGTAGAAACCGCAGTCGGGAGCGGCAACGGCCGTGCCCAGGTCCCGGCAGGCTTCAAGCCAGCCGGAGTGGGTGCCGAAGCGGTACGGCAGCACTGACAGGTCCAGGCCGGCGAGATATTCCCACAGCTCGTCATCGGGCAGGAAGTCGTGGATCTTCACCTCCAGCTCCGGAGATCCCGACTGGTCCCGGAGGAACTGGGCCAGCTCGGCGTTGTACCGGGCGCCGTCGGTCTGCAGGACATCGCAGTGCCCGTTGACCTGCACCACCATGGATCCGTCCTCGCGTGCGGTTTCCAGCAGGGCGCGGATGACCGGCAGCGGTTCCATGCTCGCCCGCAGGCTCTTGACGTGCACGCCTACCCGGAAAGGCCCGTCGGCTGTGCGGCGGCGGGCAAATTCGGCCATGGTCTCAAGTTCGACGACGTGCGGATGCGGGATAACCCGGGCCGGCCGGCCCCAGCGGCGTTCGATTTCTGCGGCTGCGCCTGCGGTGAGGGTGATGAGCTCGTCGGCGGCAGGGATCAGGACATCAAGGTGGGCATCGTGTTCTGCTGGGGACTCGTGGTGGGGATTGCGCAGGTCATGCACCGTGTACACCAGCGGCTTGCCGTTGCGCTTCAGTGCGCTGACTGCTTCCTTGAGGTCCCGCGGATCCTGGGCATCGAACCCGAAGTGAATGTGGAAAACATCGAACGCAGAGGCGTTCTCCTCGATCCAGCCGGCGTGGAGCATCACCGGCGGCCACCACTTCTCCGTGGCTGCGCGGTCCGGAGCATCGGGGTCCGGGTCCGGGAGACGGACGACGGCGGGCAGATCCCCGGCTGCACCGGGAAGCGGATCCAGGTGGCGGATGTACACGTGACCGGAAGGAACACTCGCGACCCGGATGGATTCTCGCGCCCTCATCGGACCCCCGTTTCGGCTGTGGCGGCGGGGCCGTTATGAACCGGAACCGCGCGTGATGAAATAGTAAGTACCGTTAGTAATCAATAGCATATGAAAGCAGAAAGGTGGCAAAAGGCCTTTATGGATGCCGTGACTGAGCCTCTGAATCAACTTCCGGACCTCGTCGCAGAAGAGGTCACCCGCGCAGGCCTGACGGTCGCGCTCGCAGAGTCCCTGACGTGCGGAAACCTCACTGGCGTGCTTGGCAGAGGCGGGGAGACGGGTTCATGGCTGAGCGGGGGGATCGTCGCCTACATGACGGAAGTCAAACACACAGTGCTGGGTGTCAGCGAAGGTCCGGTCGTGAGCGCCAGGTGCGCCGAAGAGATGGCAGCCGGCGCAGCAAAACTCTTCGACGCCGACCTGACCATTTCCACCACCGGTGCGGGAGGTCCCGGTCCGCTCGAGGGCCAGCCGGCGGGAACCGTCTTTATTGGCTGGAGCCTTCGGGGCGAAACCGGCCATGCCCGGCACTCCTTCGAGGGCGATCCGGCCAAGGTGTTGGAGCAGACCGAGGCGGCGGCACTGCGGCAGTTGTACGACCTGGCCTGCCGGGCCTAGGGCACAGGTCGCCTGCTCCCGGTGCAGGAAGGCAGCGGTTGCCGTGAAAAGGGGGCGGCGCGGGGCTAGGGTGGGCACTGCAATCCAGCTTCAGGAAACGGCAGAGTTCCGAAGGGAATGCCAGTGGACCAGCGCAAAGCACCGATCCTTGACGCCCTGGAGGCGTATCACCAGCACGGACGTTACGGGTACACGCCGCCGGGACACCGGCAGGGACGTGGTCTGGACAAGCGGACACTCGACGCCCTGGGGCCGGACGCGTTCCACAATGATGTCCTGGCATCAGCCGGGCTGGATGACCGCTCGTCCACGAACGGCTACCTTGCGCAGGCACAGGAGCTCATGGCGGAGGCCGTCGGCGCTGACCATGCGTTCTTCTCCACGTGCGGCAGTTCCTTGTCCGTTAAGGCCGCGATCCTGGCCGTCACGCGCGGGACCGGAGACATCCTGATTGGACGCGACGCGCACAAATCGGTGACCGCTGGACTCATCCTGTCCGGACTCCAGCCGCGCTGGATCCGCCCCCGCTGGGACGATGACCTGCATCTGGCCCATCCGCCGTCGCCGGAGGCCGTTGAAGCAATGTGGCAGCGGCACCCCGATGCCGCCGCCTGCCTGATCGTCAGCCCCACGCCCTACGGCACCTGTGCGGACATCCAGGCCATCGCCGGGATCTGTCACCTCCGGGGTAAGCCGCTGATCGTTGATGAAGCCTGGGGCGCGCATTTGCCTTTCCATGACTCACTGCCCACCTGGGCGATGGATGCGGGGGCGGATATCTGTGTGGTGAGCGTGCACAAGATGGGCCTGGGCTTTGAACAGGGGTCCGTCTACCACCTTCAGGGGCCGCTGGTGGATCCGGTGCGGCTCCGTCAGTGTGCGGACCTGCTGGCCACCACCAGCACCAGCGTGCTGGTTTACGCGGGAATGGACGCGTGGCGGCGGCAGATGGTCCGGCACGGCGGGAAGCAGCTCGGAGCTGCCCTTGACCTGGTGGCGGAGACCCGCGGGAGAATCAACGACCTGCCCGGCATGCACGTGCTCCACGATGAGTTGATCCGCGAGGAAGCATCACACGACTTTGATCCTCTGCATGTGCTCATTGACCTGCAGCAGCTTGGAATCAGCGGCTACCAGGCGGCGGACTGGCTGCGCGAAAATGCCAGGATCGACGTCGGGCTCAATGACCACCGCCGCATCGAGGCGACCTTTTCCCAGGCGGACGACAGGCAGAGCGCGAATCGCCTGCTCGATGCCCTCGAATCCCTGGTTGCCGCGGCTGCGGAGCTGCCGGTCCCGCCCCCGGTCCAGCTCCCGGATTCCGCGGACCTGGAGATGGAGACCGTGCAGCTGCCGCGCGATGCGTTCTTTGGCCCGGTGGAAGTGGTACCGGCCAGCGAGGCCGCGGGGCGCATCGCCGCTGAACAGATTACGCCGTATCCTCCCGGTGTTCCGGCCATCCTGCCGGGGGAACGGATCAACGGACGCGTCGTGGAGTACCTGGTCTCGGGGAAAGCAGCCGGAATGGTCCTGCCGGATCCGGCGGATCCCACCTTGGAGACCATCCGGGTGGTGCAGGAGTGAGTTCCGCTAGGCGGGTTCCAGCAGGTCCTTGTCCTGCACGAGTTCCACCGAAAGCGTCTTGTACCCCTCAGCTTCAAACAGCACGGTGACGGTGCCTTCCTCGTAGCTCATCACCATGCCGGGGCCCCACTCCTTATGGACCACGCGCGACTGCAGGGGGAATGGCTGCGGTCCGTCCGGTTCGGCATCCTTGGCCTGAGCCATTTCGCCCTGCGCCGCGGCGCGCTCGCAGTTGTCGCAGCACCCGCACCTGTCCGGCGCGTCTTCCCCGAAGTAGTTCAGGATAAAGCGACGCCGGCATTCGGTACTTTCCGCGTATTGCCGCATCATTTCCAGCCGCGAGGAGTCGATGTTCCTGCGGCGCTCGGCAAAGTCCACCGCTGCCTGCACCGCCTTGTCCGGGCTGGTCTTCCGGGCACGGTAGCCGTGATCAACGGCGGCTATCGCGCCGGATTGTTCCAGCAGGCCGAGGATGGAGGAGAGGTGCCGGGCGTTGAGGCCGAGCTCCTCGCGGATCCGGGCGGCGGATACGGGTTCTTCCTGGGCGGCCAGCAGGGCGAAGATCTGCCGGAGCGCCTCCTTGTTGGGTGACTTTGAGCCGAAGAACCGCCGGATGCCCAGGTCTTCTGGGCGGTAATGCAGGAAGACCTCCGCCGGTTCGCCGTCGCGCCCGCCGCGTCCAATCTCCTGGTAATAGCTGTCCACGGAATCCGGGATGTCCGCATGCACGACGAAGCGCACGTCCGGTTTGTCGATCCCCATACCAAAAGCTGTCGTTGCGACCACCACATCCAGTTCGCCGGCCAGGAACTGCTCGTGGATCGACTGCCTGTCGGTGTGGCTGCGGCCCGCGTGGTACGCGTCTGTCCGCAGTCCGGCCTGCTGCAGTGCATCCGCGTATTCCTCTGTGTCTCGCCGCGTGGCCACGTAGAGGAGCCCGGGGGAACCCAGCCCCGCGACCTGTTCGAGGATGCAGCGGCGCTTGTCGTCCGCATCTTCATGGCGTGCGGCGGCCAGATGCAGGTTGGGACGGTCGAAACCGAGGGAGATCTGCAGCGGGTCGCGCATGCCCAGCACATCGACGATTTCAGCCCGTACCGGCGGAGCCGCAGTCGCCGTCAGTGCGACCACCGGCCGCTTCAGAGCACGCACCAGCTGGTCCAGCTGCAGATAATCCGGACGGAAATCGTGCCCCCAGGCCGAGACGCAGTGCGCCTCGTCTATGACCAGCAGCGAAATCTCCAGTGTGCGCAGCCGGTCCAGCACGTCCTCCCGGGCCACCTGCTCGGGGCCCAGGAACAGGAATTTGGCCCGGCCGGCGTCGCCGTTTTCCTTCCCGGCCGCTGCCCAGGCCTCATCCCAGTAGCCCTGCGGCTGCGCACTGTTCAGGACGTAGGCCACGGTTTCCCCTACCGCTTCATTGATGCCCTCTGCCTGGTCACTTTGGAGCGCTATCAGCGGCGAGATGACGACGGCGGTGCCCGGCAGCGCCATGGCCGGCACCTGGTAGACCGCAGACTTGCCGGCACCGGTGGGCATGACGCAGACAACATCCCGGCCCTCAATGGCCGCTTCCATGGCCTCAAGCTGGCCGGGCCGGAAGTCCTCCCAGCCAAAGACGTCCGAAGCGGTGCGCTGCAGGTCGGCGCGGGACGGTGACATGGATATTCCTCCTGGAGCATTTTTTGCGGATTATCAGCTTACTGACTGATCCGTTCCCATGCCGCATCGGAGGTGTCCGCAGCCGGCCCCAGTCTTGGCCTGCCTACCCGGCGGTGAACCCCAGGGCGCTAACGACGCCGGCCACCTGCCTGCGGTCCTCAACGCCCAGTCCCCGCAGCGGGCGGGGCAGACAGTTCCGCGGCGCGAGGCCCAGATGTTCAGCTACGGCGGCGATGACCCGCAGGCTGCCGTGTTCGGCAAAGAGCTCCCAAAGCGGACCCAGCCGGGCAGACTCAGCCGCGGCGTCGTGCGGCCTGCCCTCCCGGACAGCGCGCAGGATGGCCAGGGCCGGTTCGGGCAGGGTGCCGGCAATGACGGAGTACCAGGTGTCACATCCGGCGTTGAGTACGTTCGCAGCGGCTGCATCGCCGGAGATTCCGATGGTGACGTGGTCCGGGATAACGGCACGGACGGCGCTGACCCGCTCTGCTGCTGCCGCGGCGGTCACCGGGGGAATCTTGATCGACGCGATGCCGGGCAGCGCTGCGATCCGTCCGTACAGCTCAGTGCTGAAGGTAAAGCGGGTCGTTCCGGGATTGTCGTACACAATGACCGGCAGGTCCGTGGCGTCGGTGACGTCGCGGAACAGGCCGTAAACGTCGTCGTCCGTCAGGGCCTGGTAACTCACCGGAGCAAGCAGGATCCCTGCGCCGCCGGCATCTTCGGCTGCCTGTACGTTGGCCAGCACCTCGGAGGTGCGGAGGGCGCCGACGCCCACGATCAGCGGCTTGGAGCCGGTGTTCGCAGCGGCCAGCCGGACAACGTGCCGGCGTTCCCGGGGGCTCAGGTAGGCGTACGACCCGGTGGAGCCCAGCACTGCGATCGAATCGACGTCCGAAGCTGCCAGCCGTTCCATCAGGTGGGCAAACGCCGGCTCGTCCACGGCGTCGTCCTGCAGTGGTGTCAGGGGAAAAGCGCTGAGTCCGGTAAACAATCCGCGTTCCTTCCGGTGCCCGCAGGGAACACGTTTTCCGCTGCGCATTAGTATGCGGCTATGTTCCCAGACATCGACGTCCCCGCCGTGGACCGCATTCTTTGTGACGCCGCCGCCAGCAGCGACTTCTCCGGCACCTTGTGCCTCGCGTGGATCTGGGGTCCGCTGGAGGAAATCCTCCCGGTGCTGCAGGTGGCCTTACCATGACCTATCTGCGGCTGGACCCTGCAGGACGCAGCGCGGCATAAACCCGCATGTCCCGCCGCTCGCCGCCGGCCAGCGGATAATTCCGGCGCGCGCCCGCCGGGGCATACCCGGCACGCACGGCGGTACGGATCGAGGCTGTATTCCAGGGTTCGATGAAGAGCTCGATCCTCTCCAGTCCGGGCAGGGACCAGCCAAAGGCAGTCAGTGCGGCAAGGGCATCCGCCGCGAAGCCCCTGCCGCGGCATTCAGGGGCGACGGCGTAGCCTGCGCTCGCGTAGCCGTCGCTAAGGTGCTGCAGCCACAGGCCGCAGTGCCCCACGGCAAGGCCGGATGCCTGCTCTTCGATGGTGAAGGAAAAACCCTTACCCTCACGGTGCCGCCCCTGCTGGCGCTCGACCCAGGCCAGCGCTTCCTCCTCACCGGCAGCAACGGGCAGCGTGCCGGTTGCCGACACATAGGGGTCAGTTGAAAGAGAGATGGCCATGCCGGTATCCGCACCGGTCACAGGGCGCAGTAAAACGCGGCCGCAGGCGGGGGCGGTGGCAGGCCAGGGTGGAAGCGGTTCGGGCATGGACCCATTATTGGCCGTGGCCTGAAGAGGGACTCAGAACACGCGGCGGTAATCTGGAACCGGATCCGATGAACGGCCCCGGTAATCCGCCCCGGCCGCCGGACTTCCCCGCACCTGAACGGAACCGCCTTGTCCCTTCCTGCTCCGATACCAGCGCCGTCACCAGTTCCAACGCCTGCCCCAGCACCCCGGCAGACGGTCCTCTCCACGCTGCGCTCGCCGCGGCTGCTGAAGACCGAAGCCCTTGCCGGACTCGTCGTCGCGCTGGCGCTCATTCCGGAGGCCATAGCGTTCTCGGTGATCGCAGGAGTCGACCCGCGGATGGGACTGTTCGCGTCCTTCACCATGGCTGTGACCATCGCGTTCGTCGGCGGACGTCCGGCGATGATTTCCGCGGCCACGGGCGCCGTGGCCCTGGTGATCGCCCCAGTCGTGGCAGATCATGGCGTCGAATACCTGGTGCCCACGGTGATCCTGGCCGGAATCCTGCAGATCCTGCTCGCGGCCGCAGGCGTCGCCAAGCTGATGCGGTTCATCCCGCGGTCCGTGATGGTCGGATTCGTCAACGCGCTGGCCATCCTGGTGTTCTCCTCCCAGCTGCCAGAACTCATCGGCGTGCCCTGGCTGGTCTACCCGGTTACCGCCGTCGGGCTCCTCCTGGTGTTCCTGCTCCCGCGGCTGACGACGGCGGTGCCCGCGCCGCTGGTCGCGATTGTGGCCCTCACGATTGCTG
This sequence comes from Arthrobacter sp. 7Tela_A1, assembly GCF_049311065.1. Lineage (NCBI taxonomy): Bacteria > Bacillati > Actinomycetota > Actinomycetes > Micrococcales > Micrococcaceae > Arthrobacter > Arthrobacter sp. 7Tela_A1. The sequence continues at coordinate 107,956 of NZ_JAXIOO010000004.1, forward strand.
CGGTGGCAGCAGGCTGGAACATCCCGACCGTGGGGGACAAGGGTGAACTTCCCGATTCGCTGCCCGCTCTGCTGTTCCCCGACGTTCCGCTGAACCTGGACACCCTGCAGATCATCGCGCCGTTTGCCGTCGCGATGGCGTTCGTGGGCCTGATTGAGTCACTGCTGACCGCCAAGCTCGTGGATGACATCACCGACACGCGCTCGTCCAAGCCGCGGGAGGCCGCCGGGCAGGGCATCGCCAACATCGTCACCGGGTTCTTCGGGGGCATGGGCGGCTGCGCCGTCGTCGGGCAGACCATGATGAATGTGAAGGCCTCCGGCGCGAGGACCAGGATTTCCACGTTCCTGGCCGGGATCTTCCTGCTCATCCTGGTGGTGGTCCTCGGCGACATCGTGGCGCTGATTCCGATGGCTGCGCTCGTGGCCGTGATGATCTTCGTGGCGTATTCGGCCTTCGACTGGCACAGTATCCGCCCGTCCACCCTGCGCCGGATGCCCAAGTCGGAAACCGCCGTCATGCTGGCCACCGTCATCACCACCGTGGCCACACACAACCTGGCGGTCGGCGTCGGCGTCGGAATCCTCGTGGCAATGGTGTTGTTTGCCCGGCGCGTGGCGCACTTTGTGGCCGTGGAACGGACCGTGGCAGACGACGGTACTGCGGTCACCTATGTGGTGCAGGGTGAGTTGTTCTTCGCCTCATCGAACGACCTTTACACACAGTTTGACTACGCAGCCGATCCGGCTGAAGTGCTGATTGACCTGAGTGCTTCGCATGTCTGGGACGCGTCCGCCGTGGCGGCGCTGGATTCCATCACGGAGAAGTACCGCAGCCGCGGAAAGACGGTGCGGATTACCGGACTGAACCAGTCCTCGCTGTCCATGCAGGACCGGCTTTCGGGGGAGCTGCAGTGATTCCGGATTAACCAGCGCCGCAGCGAGCAGTTCCCTGCCCGCGGTGCCGGCGACATAATGAGTGCCTTAATCAACCGTTGACTTTCTCAACCATTCCCTTCAGGATGGAACAAAAGAGCAGGTCAACGGAGCCCGGCGCTGCCGGGAAGAAGGAGTCATCATGTCCCTGGACGGCAAAGTCGCGATTGTTACCGGCAGCGGGCGGGGGCTGGGCCTCGCTTACGCCCGGGAGCTGGCCCGGCAGGGTGCGGCCGTGGTGGTGAACGACGTCGATGCCTCCGTCGCTGATGAGGCGGTAGCGGTGATCACGGCCGACGGCGGGCGTGCCGTGGCGGTTGTTGCCCCGGTGGGATCCACCGAGACGGCGCAGGCACTGGTGGCTGCGGCGGTGGAGAACTTCGGCGGCCTGGACATCCTGGTGACCAATGCCGGGGTGCTGCGCGATAAGAGCCTGCTGAAGATGACGGACGAGGATTTTGACCTGGTGATCAACGTGCATCTGCGCGGGACGTTCACCTGTGTGCGGGAGGCCTACGCGTACTTCAAGGAACACCATGTGGCGGGCCGGATCATCACGATTGGTTCCCCGACCGGGCAGCGCGGAAACTTCGGGCAGACCAACTACGCTGCGGCGAAGGCCGGGATCGTGGGCATGGTGCGGACCTGGGCGATGGAGATGAAGAAGGCCGGGGTGACCGCTAATGCGGTGATTCCGGTGGCGGCGACGGCGATGACGAAGACGGTCCCGTATTTCGCGGCCGCGGTGGAGGCGGATGAGCGCGGTGAGGCGATGCCTGATTTCTTCCGCAAGGACCTGGGTTTTGGTACGGCGGAGGATGTGGCCGGTTTGGTGGCGTTCCTGGCGTCGGAGGAAGCTGCGGGGATTACCGGTCAGGCGATTGGTGTGGGCGGGGATCGTTTGCAGTTGTGGTCCCATCCCGAGGCTGTGGCCACTCAGTACCGGGACGGGGGCTGGTCCTATGCGGATCTTGCCGCGGCGTTCCCGTTCGCCGGGCAGCAGCAGGGTGTGGGGGAGAAGTTCCCGCCCCTGCCCGAAGACCTCCAGCCCGAAGCGGCGGCGAAGTAGCCATGGCACCCACCCGCTACGAACTGGGCCTGGACGTTGACTCGCTCACCGCGATCGACATGCATGTGCATATCGAGATCGACGGGCACGGACACGTCTCGCTGCCGCAGGACCTGATGGACGCCTCGAGCAAGTACTTCAAGGCCGAGGAACGGACACCGTCGCTGGATGACATCGCGGCGACCTACCGGGAGCTGAACATGGCTGCCGTGGTCTTCACGGTGGACGCCCGGACGCGGTTGAAGCACGAACCGAACAGCATCGAGGACATTGCCGAGGGCGCGGCCCGGAACAACGACGTGCTGATCCCGTTCGGATCGGTGGATCCGCTCACCGGCGCCGAAGCCATCGACCGGGCGAAACTGCTGGCCGAGGACTACGGGGTCCGCGGGTTCAAGTTCCACCCCAGCCTGCAGGGCTTCAACCCGTCGGACGAACGCTATTATCCGCTGTGGGAAGCCCTGGAGCAGCTGGGCCTGCCGGCCGTGTTCCATACCGGCCAGAACGGCATGGGTGCCGGCACGCCCGGCGGGTCCGGCATCAAGCTGGGCTACTCGAACCCGCTGCTGCTGGACGAGGTCGCCGCGGATTTCCCCGGCTTCCAGATCATCATGGCGCACCCGTCGGTGCCGTGGCAGGACGAAGCCAACTCGATCGCCACCCACAAGTCGAACGTCTTCATCGACCTGTCCGGCTGGTCGCCCAAGTACTTCCCGGAGTCGCTGGTGAAGCTCTCCAACTCCGTCCTGCAGGACAAGGTGCTCTTCGGCACCGACTACCCGCTGATCAGTCCGCAGAAGTGGATGCGTGCCTTCGAAGACCTGCCGCTGAAGGACGAGGTGCGGCCCAAGATCCTGAAGGATAACGCCGTCCGGCTCCTGGGCCTGGGTTCATGAGCGCGTCAGCAGCAGCCGCAGGCACCGCAGGAACGGCAGAACCCCTGTACGCCGCGGACCGGTACGGCTACTCCGACCTGCTCAGCGGTCCCGAACAGGAAGTGCTGGGGAAGCTGCGTGCTGTCCTGGACGCTCAGGTGGCCCCGCTGCTGGCGGACTACTGGGAAGCCGGGGAGTTCCCGTACCAAATCCGGCAGCCGCTGGTGGACCTGAACCTGATGGCGCCCGAAGGGGTCGCGGACAGTTCGGGGCGTACCTCCGGACTGTACGGCGGCTTCCGGAACTTTGAGCTGGCCCGTACGGATGCTTCCGTGGCCACGTTCTACAACGCGCAGTCGGGGCTGTTCCGCTCCACCGTGCTGCACGGCGGCAGCGCCGAGCAGGCCGCAGCGCTGGATCCGCTGATCCGGTCCTTCGAATTCACCGGCGTCTTCGCGCTGACCGAACCGGAGCACGGCTCGGACATTGCCGGCGGGCTGGCAACTTCGGCCCGGCGCGACGGTGATGAGTGGATCATCGACGGCGCCAAGCGCTGGATCGGCGGAGCGGCCACCGCGGACGTGCTGGCCGTCTTCGCCCGGGACGAGGCAGACGGGCAGGTCAAGGCCTTCCTCGTGCCGCGCGAAGCGCCGGGTGTGACCCTGACGAAGATCCTGCGCAAGACCTCCCTGCGGATGATGCAGAACGCCGACATTGAACTGCGCTCCGTCCGGGTTCCGGACACGGCGCGGCTGGCGAACATCAACTCCTTCAAGGACGTGGCGGCACTGATGCGCCGGCTGCGGTCCGACGTCGCGTGGATCGCCACCGGCATGCAGGCCGGGGCGTATGAAGCAGCCGTCCGTTACACCCTGGAACGGGAACAGTTCGGCCGCCCGCTGGCGTCTTTCCAGCTCACGCAGCAGAAGCTCGCCACCATGCTGGCCAACCTGACAGCGTCCCTCGGGATGGTTGTCCGGCTGACCCAGCGCCAGGAAGAGGGCATCTTCCGGGACGAGGATTCAGCACTGGCCAAGATGTTCACCTGCACCTCCCTCCGGGAGACCGTCGCCCTGGCGCGCGAAGTGGTCGGAGGCAACGGGATCACGCTGGACACCGGCGTCGCCCGTTTCCATGCCGACGCCGAGGCCGTCTATTCCTACGAAGGCACCCACGACATCAACGCCCTGATTGTCGGGCGCTCGATCGCCGGCACCGGCGCTTTCCGCTAACCCATTCATTCCCTGCAAACCTAAGGAAAAAGAACATGAGCGCTACCGTTGTCACCCTCGAAGAACTGCCCTCGCTGGCCGGCAAGGACCTGGGCTACACCGATTACGTCGAGATCACCCAGGACCAGATCAACACCTTTGCCGACGCCACGGATGACCACCAGTGGATCCATACCGATCCGGAGAAGGCCAAGGACGGCCCCTTCGGTGCGCCGATCGCCCACGGGTTCCTGACCCTGTCCCTGATCATCCCGCTGTGGAGTGCACTCTTTGACGTGGACGGTGTGAAGACCAAGGTCAATTACGGCCTGGACCGGGTCCGGTTCACCAACCCGGTGAAGGTGGGCTCCAAGGTCCGGCTGCACTCGGTGATCGCAGAGGTCACCGAGGTCAAGGGCGGCGTGCAGATCAAGACGTCGAACACGATCGAGATCGAGGGCGAAGAGCGTCCCGCCGTCGTCGCCGAATTCCTGGCCCGTTTCTACGCCTAACCGGACGCCCGGAAAGGGAGCGAGCAGATGCGAAACGAGGGACTGGGATCCTGGATCCACCGCCGCCGGGTGAAGTCGGCCGGTGTTGCGGCTGTGGCCGGGGCCGGAATTGACCTGACGTACGACCAGCTGGCCGAGCGGATAGACCGGCTGGCCGGCGCACTGGCAGCCCGCGGCGTTTCAGCCGGGAGCCGGGTCGCCTACCTGGGCAACAACCACCCGGCGTTCCTTGAGTCGCTGTTTGCTGCGGGGTCCCTGGGGGCGGTGTTCGTGCCCCTGAACACCCGGCTGGCCCCGCCGGAGGTTCGGTTCGCGCTCCAGGACTCCGGGAGCACCGTGCTGATCCATGCGGCTGAGCTGGACGGACTTGCGGTCCTTGGCTGCAGCGAATCGCCGGTGACGCACCGGTTGGTGGTGGCCCCGGAGGCCGGCTCGGCGGCGGCCCCGGCAGGGACGGAAACAGCGTCCGGCACTCCTGCGGCAGAGTCTTACGAGGCTGTGCTGCAGGATGCCGACGCTGAGCCGCGGGATGTGTTAGTCGGCCTCGAGGACCCCGCCATCATTCTGTACACGTCCGGTACCACCGGAAACCCCAAGGGTGCGCTGCTCACCCATGGGAACATGACGTGGAACAGCGTGAACGTACTGGTCGACTACGACGTCAGCTCTGAAACCATTGCCCTGATGATCGCGCCCCTGTTCCACGTAGCATCCCTGGGCATGGGCGCCCTGCCGGTCCTGCTCAAGGGCGGGAAACTCGTTCTTCACAGCAGGTTCGAACCCGGTGCGACCCTCGCGGCGATCGAAGAACACCGGATCACCTCACTTTCCGGGGTTCCCACCACCTACCAGATGCTGGCAGAACACCCAACCTGGGAATCGACGGACCTTTCCAGCCTCCGGATGCTCACCTGCGGCGGCTCACCCGTCCCGGCGCGTGTGCTCGATGCCTATGAAGAACGGGGCCTGTCCTTCTCGGGCGGCTACGGGATGACCGAAACCTCGCCGGGTGCGACTGCGCTGCCGGCCAGGTATTCACGGGCGAAGGCAGGATCTGCCGGACTGCCGCATTTCTTCACCGATGTCCGGATCTCCGGAAGCGGGGGAGTCCCGGCCGGCCCGGGGGAAGTGGGTGAAATCCAGATCCGCGGCGGAAACGTGATCCGTGAGTACTGGAACCGCCCGGACGCCACATCGACCGCCTTCTCCGACGGCGGCTGGTTCAACTCTGGCGACATGGGTTACTTCGACGACGACGGTTTCCTGTACATCTCCGACCGGATCAAGGACATGATTATCTCCGGCGGCGAGAACATTTACCCGGCCCAAGTGGAGCAGTTGATCATGGAGCTGCGGGAGGTCTCCACCGTTGCCGTGATCGGCGTTCCGGACGAGCGCTGGGGGGAAGTGCCGCATGCCGTGATCGTCCGCGCAGAAGGCGCCGAACTCGACGAGAAGACGGTCCTGGACCACCTCGAAGGGAAACTGGCACGCTACAAGGTGCCAAAATCCGTGGAGTTCCGCGAGGCCCTGCCCACCACGGCCAGCGGCAAGATCCGCAAGGCGGATCTGCGGCAGAACGCGCTGAGGGCCTGACCCCAAACAGCAGACCCGAAGCCGCGTGCGCTGATAGTGTCTGCCGCCATGGAGAAAAACCTCGCGGACTTCCTGGCCAGTTTCAACGCCGCCGTCGAACTGGCCCAGCAGCAGCGTGCCGCGTCCGCGCCCCGGCCGCGGCGGCGGGACGCCCTCAGCGCCCACCTCGGAGTGCCGGCCCAGGACGTACCGATCGTCGTGGAAGCGATCCCGTTCCACCGCTTCGCTGACGCGGACATCGCCATGGAGCAGATCGCGGCTGAGGACCCCGGGAACACGCTGATCGGCCTGGGCGGGGGACAGCAGCGCCAGCACCTTGGTCTCTCCGACATTGTGCAGGAGGAGGGCTACGGCTACATCCCGGTCGGCCAGCCGGACTTCGTCAACATCGCCGTCGGTCCCGGCAGCAGCCGGGAAGCGGTCGGATTGGGAATCCGGCTGTTCCGCCATGATGGGGTACCCGTGGCTGTCCTGCAGCGGAACGGTGACCTGCAGACCGGCAGCCCCGACGTGCAGCTGGCTGTCATGGCCGCAGAACGTCCGGTGGCCGCGGCCGTCCTGGCGGCAGTCCAGGAACACCTGCGGGTCCACAGCATCCTGCGCGGACAGGTCATCTCACTCGGCTTCGACCCCTATGGGCCGGGCGGTGCGGGGGTGAACTTCCTGACACGTCCGTCGCTGCCGCGGGAGAAGGTGATCCTGCCCGACGGCGTGCTCGAGCGGGTCCGCAGCCACGTCCTCGGCATCGCCGGGCACCGCGGCCGCCTGCAGGCCGCCAGCCAGCACCTCAAGCGAGGCGTCCTGCTCTACGGTCCGCCCGGAACCGGCAAAACGCACACTGTGCGGCACCTGCTCAGTGAGAGTCCGGGCACGACCGCCGTCCTGCTCACTGGCGCTTCGCTGGGAGCGATCTCCCAGGCGGCGAGCCTTGCCCGGGCCATGGCGCCGTCCCTGGTGGTCCTCGAAGACATTGACTTGGTGGCCGAAGACCGGAACATGGGCCACGGCCCGCAGCCGCTGCTCTTCCAAGTCCTTGATGCCCTGGACGGGCTCGAGGCCGACGCCGATATTGCCTTCGTTATGACCACCAACCGGGTGGACGTCCTGGAGCCTGCCCTCGCCCAGCGTCCCGGACGGGTGGACCTTGCCGTCGAAATCCCGTTGCCCGGGCCGGGGGACCGCGTCCGGCTCATGGAGCTGTATGCCCCGGGCGGCGAGTTTTCCGCAGCTGCGCTCGCTGAAGTGGCGGAACAGGCTGAGGGGGCGACGGCGTCATTCGCCCGGGAGCTGGTCCGCCGGGCGATCCTGGCGGCAGCAGAAGCGGGAGAAGATCCGGCCGATCGGCACCTTATCGCGGCCGCTTCGGACCTGTCCGGGCAGCGCGAAGCCATGACCCGCTCACTGCTGGGCGGTGCGGATCCGGCTGCCGGCTTCACCGCGAACGGAGACGCCGGCGGCGGACAGGGAACATCGGCACCGGGAATCGCCTGGCTATAGGACTGCAGGCTCACAAAAGGGAGCTGCCGCGCGTTTACAGTATGTGGAAGTGAAACCGTTCGAAGCGATCGTCAGGGAACACGGCGCCGTCGTGCTGCGGCTCTGCCGTGCCGTACTGGGGCCCGATGACGCGGAGGACGCCTGGTCGGAAACGTTCCTCTCCGCGCTGCGCGCCTATCCTTCGCTCGATCCTGCGGCCAACGTCCAGGCCTGGCTGGTGACAATCGCCAAGCGTAAGGCCATAGACTCCCGCCGGGCCGCTGCCCGGCGCCCGGTCACAGTGCCTGAAATCCCCGAAGGTGCGGCAGCTGCGGATCCCGGACCGGGAGAACACGACGGGCTGTGGGCCGCCCTGCGGACGCTGCCGCAGCGCCAGCGTGAAGCCCTGGCCTACCACCATCTGGCGGGGCTCCCCTTCGCGGAGGTGGCGCTCCTGCTCGAGAGCACTGAAGCGGCCTGCCGGCGCTCCGCCGCTGATGGCATGAAGAAACTTCGATCACTGGATGTGGAGGACCTCCGATGACCCCGGATACAGCACCTGCCGCGCAGGACGCGCCGGAGGCCGAGAGCGAGACGCTGGCCCGGCTGCATGCGCGGCTCACGGCCGACGCCGCCGGACAGGACCTGCTCGATGTCGCCTACACGGTAATGGATTCGCCAGTCGGGGGACTGCTGCTCGCCGCAACGCCGGCCGGGCTGGTCAGGGTCGGCTTCGCCGTGGAAGGGCACGACGCCGTCTTGGCGGAGCTGGCCGTCCGCGTCAGTCCGCGGATCTTGGCTGACGCCGCGCGCCTGGCTGAACCCGTCCGCCAGCTCCGGGAGTACTTCGCCGGCTCACGGAAATCCTTCGACCTGGCACTGGACCTGCGCCTGGCCACCGGTTTCCGGCGCACCGTCATCGAGCACCTCTCCGACATCGGCTACGGTGCCACGGCCAGTTACGCTGCCCTGGCGGCGCTCGCGGGGAACCCCGGCGCCGTCCGTGCCGCCGGAACCGCCTGCGCCCGAAATCCGCTGCCCGTTGTTGTGCCCTGCCACCGGGTGGTCCGCTCGGACGGAAAAATCGGGAATTACCTCGGCGGCAGCGACGCCAAGCGCACCCTGCTCACCATGGAGGCCGCGGCATGAGCGGTGAACTCTTCCCGCGCGAACGCTCCGCCCCGTCCGCCGGGGCGGTCCACGTGCCGGGCTGGCTGACAGCCGAACAGCAGCGCAGCATCGTCGAGGCCTGCCGGGCCTGGGCCGTTGGACCCGTCCCCATGCGCTCCGCAGTGCTGCCCGGCGGGCACAAAATGTCCGTCCAGACCGTCTGCCTGGGCTGGCACTGGCAGCCCTATAAATACACGCGCACGGCCGACGACGCCGGCGGCGGCCGCGTGGCCGAAGTTCCTGGCTGGCTGGTGGAGCTGGGCCGCAGGGCAATCCGCGCCGCCTACTGCACTGAAGGGGAACCGGGTTATGACCCGGACATCATCGATCCGGAGGACTACACCCCGGACACGGCGCTGATCAACTACTACGCCGAAGGGGCGCATATGGGTATGCACCAGGACAAGGATGAGAAGTCGTCGGCCCCGGTGGTGTCCTTCAGCATCGGCGACAGCTGCATATTCCGTTTCGGGAATACACAAACGCGGACCAAGCCCTACACCGACATCGAGCTGTCCTCCGGCGACCTGTTCGTCTTCGGCGGTCCTTCACGTTTCGCGTACCACGGGGTACCCAAAACGCTGGCCGGGACCGCGGATCCGGAGACCGGGTTGAACAAGGGCAGGATCAACATCACTCTCCGGATGACGGGAATGGAATGAGCCCGGCAGGGGCAGGTGATCCGGACCGCACGTACGTGCTGGCCGCCGCCGGCCCGTTTCCGTGGCGGCCGCTGGTCCGCAGCCTGGCCGCCCACGCTGTGCCGGGCCTGGAAAACGTGGAGGTGACGGCGTCGGGTGCAGTCCTCACCAGGCTCTGGCCGGCCCCCGGCGGACCGGTGCTGGCGCGGATCGGCCTTGACGCACCGGACCGGGTCTCCGTGAGCCTTTGCGGCGGCCGGCAGGATAACGACGCAGGCTGCCTTGGTGCGGTCCGCAGCTGGCTTGACCTCGACGCCGATACGCCCGCCGTAGACACCGCCCTGGCTGCCTTTCCCCGGCTGGCCCCGCTGGTCGAACGCTATCCCGGACTCCGCATCCCCGGGTCGGTGGACGGGTTTGAGACCGCGGTGCTGACCGTCCTCGGGCAGCAGGTGTCGCTGGCTGCCGCGCGTACCTTTGCCGCCCGCCTCGTCGCCGCCTACGGAACCGCCGGCCCCGGCGGACTCCGAACCTTCCCCGCGCCGGGCGAACTGGCCGCCGTCGCACCCGCTGACCTGCAGGCGGCAGTGCGGATCACCGGTGCCCGCGCGGGAAGCATCCATGCCCTTGCACAAGCGGCAGCCGGCGGGCTGGAGCTGGGACGGCACAGCGACTGGCAGGCGGTCCGGCCGGCACTGCTGGCCCTTCCCGGCATCGGACCCTGGACCGCCGATTACCTGGAAGTCCGTGCCGCGGGGAACCGGGATGCGTTCATTCCCGGGGACCTGGTCCTCCGGCGGGCGCTTGGAGTTGCCACCGCGAAGGAGGCGATCCGCCTGGCTGAAGACTGGCGGCCCTGGCGCGCCTATGCCTTGTTCCACCTCTGGACGGAGGCGGCATACGACGTCGTCCCCGCGCCCTCCCAGCCCTGCCTGACCCGGTCCGAAGGGAGGGTTACGCGCCAAAGAGGGTGAGAAGCAGCGCCAGCAGTGCCGGAACCCCGCGGATGAGCGCAATCCGCCCCAGCGGCCACCGGCCGGCCAGCAGCACCACTGAAGCCAGGGCCATGCAGGCAGTGGAGAAACTCATGAGGGTCAGGCCGGCCACGGGATTGCCGACGCCGATGAGCAGCACTCCCAGGACAGCGCCCACCCCCAGGAACAGGTTGTAGAAACCCTGTGTGTAGGCCAGCGGCTGGGTGGTTTCCGCGTCCTGTTCGGAAGTGATTCCGTACACGCCCATGGTCTCGGCTGTCGTCCAGCGCAGGGACTCCAGGAAGAAGAAATAGAAGTGCACGGCGGCGGAGACCACGGTCAGTATCGCTGCAGCAACCAGCATGAAACCCCCTTGGGGCAGGGACCGGGGCACCTAAGCGGTTTCCGCCTTCGTGGCCGCGCTGTGGTCCGGAGTGGACCCATCCTTCCACTACCTTCAGGGGCAGCCAAGGGAAGGGGCGGCTCCCAGTTGGCGGTGGGGACTAATCGGCGGCTAGCCTTGAAGTTGCAACCGGATGTGCCGCTTTCAAGGCATTGAGCTCCGGGCCGCCTGATGCCGCTTTCCCCTAAAGGAGCACCCCACCGTGCGCAGTTCCCGTTCCCTTCGTGCCCTGGCAGTGGCCGCCGCCGCAGCACTGGCGCTTTCTGCCTGCGGTTCCGACTACCCACTGGGTGAGGAACAGCGCAAAGCTGCGGAGAACAGTACCTCCAAGCTGGAGGGGATCATCTCCGGTTCCGGGTCCACGGCGCAGGGCCCTGCCATGGATGCCTGGATCGGGGGCTTCCGCGTGCTGCATCCCAAGGTCCAGGTCCAGTACTCTCCGGATGGCTCGGGCGCCGGGCGCAATGCGCTTCTGGCCGGTGCGGTGCAGTTCGCCGGATCGGACGCCTATCTCCAGGACGAGGAACTGGCAGAGGCCCGGGAAGTCTGCGGCCCTGGCGGCGCCCTGGATATTCCCGCCTATATCTCCCCGATTGCAGTGGCGTTCAACCTTCCCGGCATCGACACGCTGAATCTCGACGCAGCCACCGTCGCGAAAATCTTCCGCGGCGAAATCGACGCCTGGAACGATCCGGCAATCGCCGGCCAGAACCCCGGAGTGCAGCTTCCCGACACCCGGATCACGCCCGTGAGCCGCGCGGACGATTCCGGCACCACCGAAAACTTCACTGAGTACCTGCATGAGGCGGCTCCCGAAGCGTGGCCCACGGACCCGTCCGGTTCCTGGCCCGGCGGCCTCGGCGGCGAAAACGCCCAGGGCAGTGCCGGCGTCATCAGCACCGTCACCCGGACCGAGGGCGCCGTGGCCTACTCGGATGATTCAGTAGTGGATGAATCCCTGGGGACCGTCAACCTCAAGGTCGGCGATGAGTACGTCCCCATCAGCGCGGAGGGCGCGGCAATCGCCGTGGAGCAGAGCACCCGCGTGCCGGGACGCGGAGAACATGACATTGCCCTGCATCTTGACCGCACGACGACGGCGCCCGGAGCCTACCCGCTGGTCCTGGTCTCCTACCAGATCTTCTGCAGCGGCTACGAGGATGCGGACACGGTCGAGCTCGTCAAGACCTTCGGCCAGTATGTGATCAGCGATGAAGGCCAGGAAGCATCGGCCGACGCCGCCAAGAGCGCGCCCATCCCGCCGACCCTTGCAGCGGACGCACGGGCTGCCATCGAGAGCATCACCACGCTTCCCTAACCACCCGGCGAAGCTTGCCCTTATCCCCCTGACAAGGGGTTTTACTCCGGCGGACGTTTAGGTCGCCGCTGCCTTTCCAATCCTCTGAAGGCGGTCTTCGGCACCCCTCTTGCGCGCTCTGGGGACCGGTGGCACCGTGGACCTACCGTGAAGGAAAGGGGCAGGACATGCAGCCCATCAAGATCGAACGGTGGTGGCCGTACCTCGACACCACGGCGAAGCAGTGGCTTCGGGAAAACCTCCGTCAGGACGGTATTCCCAACAAAATCCAGGACCGGATCGCCGAAGCGGGCGGCCCGGTCATCGATCCCATCCTGGATATGCGGGACTGGGACTTCATCGAGACGCAATCCGAACTGGTCGATTAACTCTCGCCGCACCCGAGTCTCTGCTCATCTGAGTAGCATCGCTGCGCTCACATGATAAATTGAGCCGCACCTATCCGTTCTTTCGACAGGTGTGACTCATGAGCAAGCTCAGCACAGCGTCCCTGGCAAGCCTTCCCCCGGACCTGCCCGCCCCACAGTATGACCGTTCACAGGTGAGCACCGGGATAGTCCACTTTGGAGTGGGCGGATTCCACCGCGCCCACCAGGCTATGTACCTGGACCGGCTGATGAACCAGGGCAAGGCCCTTGACTGGGGCATCTGCGGTGTGGGGGTGCTGCCGCAGGACGCGGCGATGAAGTCCGTCATGGACGCCCAGGACTGCCTGTACACCCTGGTCCTGAAGAACCCGGACGGCACCCGCGAAGGGCGGGTAATCGGTTCCATCACTGAATACCTGCTGGCACCGGAGGATCCGGAAGCCGTCATCGCGAAGATGGCTTCCCCGCAGACCCGGATCGTTTCCCTGACCATCACCGAAGGCGGATACAACTTCCACCATGTCAGCGGGGAGTTCGACGCCGGCAACGCAGGCGTGCAGGCGGACCTGGCTTCCGGAGCCGTTCCGGCAACCGTTTTCGGCCTGGTCACCGAGGCGCTCGCACGACGCCGGGATGCAGGCGTACCGCCGTTCACCGTGATGTCCTGCGACAACATCCAGGGCAACGGAGACGTAGCCCGCAGGATGTTCACCGCCTTCGCGGACCTCCGCGACCCGGAGCTGGGGGAATGGATGCGCACGCACGTGGCTTTCCCGAACTCGATGGTGGACCGGATCACCCCCGTCACCACGGATGCGGACCGGGCCATGGTCGCGGAGGACTTCGGCATAGAGGACGCGTGGCCGGTGGTCAGCGAGGACTTTGAGCAGTGGGTCCTGGAAGACCATTTTCCGCAGGGCCGCCCGCCGTTCGAGGACGCCGGTGTGCAGGTGGTGGACGACGTCGAGCCCTATGAACTCATGAAGCTGCGCCTGCTCAACGCAAGCCACCAGGGTCTGTGCTACTTCGGGTACCTGGCCGGCTACCGCTACGCCCACGAGGTCTGCCAGGATCCGGCCTTTGCCCGGTTCCTGCTGGATTACATGGAGCGCGAAGCCACGCCTACGCTCAAGCCGCTGCCCGGTGTGGATCTGGATGAATACCGGCACAAACTGATTGAACGCTTTTCCAACGAGCACGTACGCGATACGCTGGCCCGGCTCTGCGCCGAAAGCTCGGACCGGATCCCCAAGTGGCTGCTGCCGGTGATCCGCGAGAACCTTAAGGCGGGCGGCGAAATCCACCGCTCCGCAGCAATTGTGGCCAGCTGGGCCCGGTACGCCGAGGGCACTGATGAACAGGGCGCGGAGATCGACGTCGTCGACCGGCTGCGCGAACCGCTGATGGCCGCCGCGGCACGCAACCGCGAAGATCCGCTGGCCTTCATTTCCCAGCCCGAGCTCTTTAGCGATCTGGCCTCCAATGACCGCTTCGTCGAGGCCTATATGCAGGCGCTGGCCTCACTGCACGACGCCGGCTCCCGCGCCACGGTCGAAAACCTCGTCCGCGGGCACGGGAACCGGGAGGACGGCTAGCGGCGGGAAGCGTCCGCCGGTTCCGGTGTGTCAGCCGGCGCCGGGCGGGTGCTGGCCGGCAGGGCAGCGGCCAGCACGAAGACGAGGACCAGGGCCGCACCCCAGATGATGGCAGCGAGGTTGCCGCCGACGAGGAACGGGAAGTTCCAGAGGGAGAGTGCCAGCACCCCGAGCAGGCCGATTCCGCCGGCCACAGCCGCGGCCCGCACCATGCCGGGAGCAGGCACTCCGCCGCCGCGCGTACCGAAGCCTACGATCGCGAAGCTGGTCAGGGTCATCATGACGATAACTCCGATGGCCCCTGCGCCGGAGTACCAGGTGTAGATCTCCAGGACCGGGTCCAGTTGGGCGACGGCGGAGACCAGCACGACGGCGGCGGTCACGCCGGTAACCCAGAGGGAGGCACGGGAGGGTGCCCGGTGGGCGGGGTGGACAGCAGCCAGGCCGGCCGGCAGCACCCCGCGCTGGCCCAGCGTGAAGAGGTAGCGCGAGACGATGTTGTGGAACGCCAGCATGCAGGCGAACATGCTTGTCACCACCAGGACCTGGACGATGTCCGTCATGATCGGGGCGAGGATTTCCCCGGCGAAGCCGACGACCACGCTGTCAGGACTGTCCGTGGCCAGGGCCACGGCGTTGCCGGCCCCCAGGCCGCTGATGATCAGCCAGGAGGAGAGGATGTACAGCGCGCCGATGGAGAGCACCGCGATGTAGGTGGCCCGGGGGACCGTGCGCTCCGGATCCTTGGCCTCGTTGCGGAACACCGCGGTCGCCTCGAAGCCGAAGAAGCCGAGGAAAGCGAACAGCAGGCCCAGACCAGGCGCACCGGACATGGCTTCGGCCGGGCTGAACGGGACGGAGGTGAGTTCCCGGCCCGAGAAGAGCACACCGAGGTCAATGGCCAGGACAGCGGCAACTTCCAGGACCAGGACGGTGCCGAGCACCTTGGCGGAAAGATTGATGTCCCGGTAGCCCAGGAAGCCGACGACGGCGATCATGGCGGCCGAGATTGCCCACCAGTAAACCTGGACCCCGGTCCAGAGCTCAATGAGGTTTCCTGCCTGCACGCCCAAGTAGCAGGTCATCGAGACCGTGAGCAGGACGTAGGCGAAGAGCGCCAGCCCTGCGGTGCCGAGCCCGGCCCGGCGGCCGAGCCCCCGGTCGACGTAGGAGTAGAAGGCGCCGGCATCCGGCACGTGAGGGGTCATCCAGGCGTAGCCGACCGAGAACAGCAGCAGGATGGCCGTGGCGGCCAGCACCATCAGGGGCAGGCCGACTGATTCGGAGACGGTGAGGATGAGGGGGAAGTTAGCCGCAACAACGGTGATGGGGGCCGCAGCGGCGACGACCATCAGGACGATTCCGGGCACGCCAAGCCTGCGGGTGAGAGTGGTTTCCAACGGTTTCCTTAGCTCTGTGGCCGATCTATCTCCGGCCAGCACAGAGCCGATACTAGTAAAATCACCGGTTTGGCCCCTTCACACGCGTGTCACACAGGGGTCCGGCCGGTACCGGGAAAAGCAGAAGGTCCCGGACCGGAAAACCGGACCAGGACCTTCTTTATGGTTGCGGGGGCAAGATTTGAACTTGCGACCTCTGGGTTATGAGCCCAGCGAGCTACCGAACTGCTCCACCCCGCGTCGTGCTTAGAACTCTACCGTACGCGTGCCGGAGCTGCTAATCCCGTGGTCCCCGTCACCTCTCTGTGGTGGCTGCCGGATCACTCGCGGCCGTGCCGGAGAGGGCAACGGCAAGTTCTTCGTCAATCAGCAGGGTGGTCACGAAACCTGCGGCCAGGACGGCCCGGACCGCCTCGGCGCGCGCTGCACCCTGGGCCACCGCCACAACCTTGGGGGTGTGCTGCAGCTGGGCCACGGTTACCGCGAGCACCCGGTCATCCAGTTCTGACTCCACCGGGTTGCCCGAGGCATCCAGCAGCCGTCCCGAGCATTCGGCCACGGCGCCGGCGCCGGCAGATTCCACCCGAAGGCGGTTGTCCACCCGGTTCCAGACGGTGGACAACCCTGGCATCCAGGACCCGACGGCGACGACGGCCGCGTCCAGGGCGTCCGCCTTCCTCAGGGTGTCGGCGATCTCCGGCTGGCGCCGCAGGCTATCTGCCGTCTGTTTGTTCTCGACCACGAGGGGCGCCCAGAGCGGCCAGGTCCTCACACCGGCGTGCCTGCCCAGGCTCTGGATCAGCTCCAGCGAATTGCCGCTGCCTGGAACGGGCAGGGCTCCGGCCAGCTGCACCACGTCACAGGCCGGCAGGCTTGTCACGTGCTGTGCGGCCAGATCCAGGGTCCGCGACCAGGAAATGCCCACGGTGGCTCCGGGGAAAGCAGCCGAGGCCAGTTCCTCGGCAGCGCCGCGGGCCATGGCGTCGCGGGTGGTGCGGTCATCCTGGCCCGTCGGCGTCATCCGGACATGCTCGACGCCGAGTGAGGAAGCCAGGCGATCCGGGTCCAGGTCCGTGGCTGTGGAGGGGAAGCGGACGTCGATGTGCACGATGCCCAGCGCCCGTGCATCATCCAGGTAACGGGCCACCTGAAAGCGTGAAATCCCGTAACTTCGCGCAATCTCCACTTTGGAGTGGTTATAGACGTAATAGTCCCGGCCAATCCTGGCCAGGAGTTCCTCGTGGGGCGTACCTGTTCCGGTAATGATTCGACCCTGCCTGTTCCCGAATGAGCACTCATTCTTGCTCATTTGATCCTATATGACTAGAGTCACTCACCAAATGAGCGCACCAAAATTCTCAAATGAGCAGAGGGACCGGATGAGATCACAACGCAGCAGGCCGCCGGGGCGTAGCCGCCGTTTCGGCAAGGGCGTTGCAGCTGCCGCTGCGTCTCTTGCGCTGGTCCTGGCCGGCTGCGCAGGAGACAGCGCCGAAGGCCGCGACGAAATCGTGGTGGCGATCGTTTCGAATCCGCAGATGACCGATGCGATCTCCCTGCAGGACCGTTTCAAGGAAGAGCATCCGAACATAGACGTCCGGTTCGTGTCGCTGCCCGAGAACGAGGCACGCGCCAAGATCACCGCCTCCGTTGCCACCGGCGGCGGAGAATTCGACGTGGTTATGGTCTCCAACTACGAGACTCCGATGTGGGCGGAAAACGGCTGGCTGACCAACCTGCAGGACTATGCCGAGGGTACCCAGGGATACGACCCCGACGACTTCATTCCCAACATCCGCGAGGCGCTCAGCTACGAGGGTGACCTGTACTCGGTGCCGTTCTACGGAGAGTCCTCCTTCCTGGCCTACCGCGAGGACCTCTTTGAAGAAGCCGGGCTGACCATGCCGGAGAAGCCGACGTGGGATGACATTGCCGGTTTCGCGGAGAAACTCCACAAGCCGGATGAGGACTTCTCCGGCATCTGCCTGCGTGGACTGGCCGGCTGGGGCGAGGTCATGGCTCCGCTGAGCACCATGATGAACACCTACGGCGGCGGCTGGTTCGACGAGGACTGGAACGCCACGCTCGATTCGCCCGAGGTGGAAGCCGCCGTGACCGATTATGTGGACCTGGTCCGCAGCTCTGGCCAGCCCGGCGCTGCCACCAGCGGCTACGGCGACTGCCTCACCCGGTACGCCCAAGGCAATGCAGCCATGTGGTACGACGCCACCGCCATGGTGTCCGGGGTGGAGGATCCGGCGTCGTCCCTGGTCGTCGGCAAGACCGGCTACGCGCCCGCTCCCGTGCAGGAGACGGAATCCGCCGGGTGGCTGTACAGCTGGTCGCTCGCCATTCCCTCCACAAGCGAGGAAAAGGACGCCGCCTGGGACTTCGTATCCTGGATGACCAACAAGGAATACATCGAGCTGGTGGGTGAAGAGATCAGCTGGGAACGGGTTCCACCCGGGAGCCGGCTTTCCACCTACGAGATCCCGGAATATGCCGAGGTTGCCCAGGCCTATGCGGAACCAACGCTGAGCGCCATGGCGGGGGCGTCCCAGGACACCTCCATGGCCGCACCCGTGCCGTACCCCGGATTGCAGTTCGTGGGGATCCCGGAATTCCAGGACCTTGGAACCCGGGTGGCGCAGCAGATTTCCGCGGCTATCGCGGGCCAGAAAACAGTTCAGGAAGCCCTTGAACAATCGCAGCGCTACGCGGAAACCGTCGCGGACAGCTACCAGTCAGGAGAGAACTGATGGCCACACTGGTAGAGCGGCATAACCAGAAAGCCCGCCGCGACGTCGAACAGCGCCAGGCGGGAGGAATGTCCAAGGCCGAAGGCTGGCGGCGCCGGGGGCCGCTGCTGCCGGCACTGATCTTCACGCTGATCGTCACGCAGGTCCCGTTCCTGTTCACCATCTGGTATTCACTGCAGAACTGGAATCTCCTCAATCCCGACGGCGACCGTTTCGTCTGGTTCTCCAACTACATCGAGATCTTCACGGACTCGACCTTCCGGCAAGCAGCCCTGAACAGCGTGATCTTCACCGTAGGCTGCGTCTTCTTCGCCATGATCCTGGGGATCATCTTCGCCCTGCTGCTGGACCGTTCGTTCAAGGGCCGGGGGATCGTGCGGACGCTGCTCATTACCCCGTTCCTGATCATGCCCGTGGCCAGCTCGCTGCTGTGGTCGGTCTCGATCCTGAACCCGAGCTACGGACTGCTGAACTGGCTGATCGGGCTGGTCGGCATCCCGCCGGTGGACTGGACCTCCGCCCATCCCATCGCCTCGATCCTGATGGCGCTCGTCTGGCAGTGGACGCCCTTCATGATGCTGCTGGTCCTGGCCGGACTGCAGGCGCAGCCCAAGGACGTCCTGGAAGCGGCGCAGGTAGACGGTGCCGGCTGGTGGCGCACATTCATTTCGGTGACCCTGCCGCAGCTGCGCCGGTATATCGAGTTGGGTGTCCTCCTCGGTGCCATCTACGTGGTGAACACCTTCGACCAGATCTACCTCATGACTGCCGGCGGTCCCGGGACGGCCAGCGCCAACCTGCCGTTCTACATCTACCAGCGGGCATTCCTCGGCTTCGACATCGGCCAGGCGGCCGCCATGGGCGTGGTGGTAGTAGTTGCCACGATCATCGTTGCCACCTTCGCCCTCCGCCTGATCTTCCGCAGCTTCGACACAAAGGACTAGCCGTGGCCACGCAGATACAACCGGCTCCGGCCGAACGCACGCCTTCCACCGGTACTCCCGCGGCGGCGCCGCGGCGCAAGGGCAAGCCCCGCGCCGGCGCCTCCCTGCTCACTACCCTCACCTGGATCCTGGCCATCGCCTTCTTCTCCCCGGTGCTGTGGATGGTGCTGACCTCGTTCAAGCAGGAATCAGCGGCAGCCTCCAACCCGCCGTCGTTCTTCTTCACACCCACGCTGGACCAGTACCGGGCGGTGCTCGATGCCGGGGCAGGCACCTATTTCGTGAACTCGATCATCGCCACGGGCGTCTCCACCCTGCTGGTGATCATCATGGCCGTTCCCGCGTCCTACGCCCTGTCCATCCGGCCGGTGAAGAGGACCCAGGACGTTCTGTTCTTCTTCATCTCCACCAAGATGCTGCCGGTCGTGGCCGTGATCATGCCGATCTACGTCATCGCCGGGCAGCTGAAGGTCCTGGACAACATCTGGACCCTCGTGGTGCTTTACACGTCCATGAACCTGCCGATCGCGGTGTGGATGATGCGTTCCTTCTTCCAGGAAGTCCCCTCCGAGGTGCTCGAGGCGGCGCAGATGGACGGCGCCGGCCTGCTCAAGACCCTGTGGCGGGTACTGATGCCCATGGTGGCTCCCGGCCTTGCCGCAACCGCGCTGATCTGCGTCATCTTCGCCTGGAACGAGTTCTTCTTCGCCCTGAACCTCACCGCCGCGAAATCCTCCACCGTACCGGTGTTCCTGGTTTCGCAGATGACGAGTGAAGGACTGTACCTGGCCCAGCTCTCCGCGGCGTCGGTGCTGGCCTCCCTGCCCGTGGTCATCGCCGGCTGGGTTGCGCAGAAACAACTGGTCCGCGGCCTGTCGATGGGTGCGGTCAAATGAGCCTGCCGTCCACCATGCGCGTTTCAGTACTTGATGCCCCGGGCAAGCTCCGGCTTGAGGATAGGCCGGTGCCGGTGCCGGGCCCGGGGGAGGTGCTGGTGCGGATCTCTTCCGTGGGAGTCTGCGGCTCGGACACGCACTATTACCGCGAGGGGCGGATCGGCAGTTTTGTCGTGGAATCCCCGCTGGTGCTGGGGCACGAAGCCTCCGGCCGGGTCGCAGCGGTGGGCGAGGGCGTGGACCCGGCGCGCGTGGGCACCCGGGTCTCACTGGAACCCGGCATTCCGCAGCCCTACTCCAGCCAGACACTGTCCGGGCACTACAACCTGGACCCGGATGTCCGCTTCTTCGCGACGCCTCCGGTGGACGGAACGTTTGCCGAATACGTTGTCCATCCGGCAGCCTTCAGCCATGCGGTCCCGGAGCACGTGTCCGATGACGCCGCTGCCCTCCTCGAGCCGCTGAGCGTTGCGCTTGCTGCCCGGGCAGCCGGCCAGGTGCAGCTGGGCGACAAGGTGCTGGTCGCCGGAGCCGGACCCATCGGACTGCTGGTCTCCGCTGTCTGTGCGCTCGCCGGAGCTGACGTGACGGTGACGGATGTCCGCGCCGAACGGCTGGAAGCGGCGGCCCGCTACGGAGCTGCACACGCCTTCACCTCGGCCGATGCGCCCGAACCTGCCCCGGAGTATCAGGTCTTCGTCGATGCTACCGGCGCCGAACCCGCTGCCCTGTCCGGGATCCAGCGCCTGGCACCGCGCGGCCGCTGCGTGCTGGTGGGTATGGGGTCGGACACCATCGCATTGCCGGTCCCGCTGGTCCAGGGACGGGAGCTCACCATTACCGGGACGTTCCGGTACGCCAACACCTGGCCGCTCGCCGTGGACATCGCCTCCTGCGGGCTGGTTGATCTGGACGGGCTGGTCACCTCACGCCACAGGCTCGACGACGTCGAAGCGGCCCTGGTTGCCGGGGCGGAACCGGGTGCCGTCAAGGCAGTGGTGAATCCCTGACGGCAGGCAGGCACACTGACAGGCGTTCGTGCAGCGCTAGGCGTTCACAGCCAGCACTGTCTTGAGCCAGCCCTCCTCGCGGCGGTCAAAGTTCAGGTAGGCGTCCACGACGTCGGTCAGCGGCTCCTGCTGGGTAATGAACGGAGCCGGATCAAACACACCGGTGGCCACCAGATCGATCAGCGGCGGCGTGACGGAGCGGTGGTCGCAGTTGCCCATCCGGACGGTGAGGTTCTTGTTCATGGCCTGGCCGATCGGATACGAGGACAGGTTCGGCGGGTAGACGCCAATGATGCCCACCCGGCCGTACTTGGCAGCCGCCTGCACCGCCCACTGGGAGGCCTGCGACGGCGCATTGCCGGGCACCCAGTTCTCGCCCTGAACATTGGTCTCTGGTGCTACCTGGTCGACCTCCGCGGCGAACTCCTCCGCCTGGGCGGCAGACTCCGCGGCGGCGGGGCCGGATGCCGGACGCTGGGCGTCCACACCGACAGCATCGATGACGGCGTCCACCCCGACTCCCTGCGTTGCGTCCAGCAGTGCCTGGACCGGGTCCTCCCGGTTGAAGTTGATGACTTCGGCGTTCTGGTCAAGGGCCTGTACCAGTCGGCTGTCGACGCCGTCGATCGCCCAGACCCGTCCGGCGCCCTGGCGGAAGGCCGAAGTGACGGCCAGCTGGCCTACGATTCCGGCACCGAACACCGCCACGGTGTCGCCGCGGCGGATTCCCGCCAACTCGGCGCCGAACCAGGCGGTGGGGAAAATGTCAGAGAGCAGGATCGCCGCGTCGAAGGACACATTGTCCGGCAGTGGGATCAGGGTGTTGGAGGCCCAGGGGATCCGCGCATATTCGGCCTGCAACCCGTCTACCGGGCCGGTGGATTCCGGTCCGCCGAAGAAGCAGGTGCCGGCCGCCGGCCCGTTGGGGTTTGCGACGTCGCACTGTGCGGTCTGGCCCATTCGGCAGTACCGGCACATCCCGCAGGACATGGTCGAGGAGACAATGACACGGTCACCCGGCGCGAACCGCCGGACGTCGGCGCCGATTTCAGTGACCACGCCTACCGCCTCGTGGCCGAGGATGGTGCCCGGCTGCATGCCGCTCATGGTGCCTCGGATGAAGTGCAGGTCGGTCCCGCAGATCCCGCTGCGCTCGATGCGCACAATGGCATCCTGGGAGTGCGTGATTTCGGGGTCAGGAACCGAGTCGAGCCGAATATCGCCTTCGCCGTGCCAGACAACCGCTTTCATGGGTGCCTCCTTCACAGTCCGTGTCTCAGTCTGAATGGAACGAGCCTAGACGAATAGTAAGCTTGCTGACAATTTTCGCGGGTGCGGGTCCGGGGGATGGTTTGGACCCTCGAATGGCGGGCAGAGGATCAGTAGACTGATCGTTTTCGGCCTGTCGGCGTACCGCCCGTGTCCCGCCAGTGAAGGAGACCGATGCCTAACAAGCGGCCCGCTTTCGAGAGTTCCCTCGCCTTCCTGCGCGAGGGGTACACGTTTATTTCCGCCCGGTGTGATGCCCTGGGCGCCGACCTGTTCCCCACACGCATTGCCGGCCGCCCGGTCGTCTGCGTACGCGGCGGCGATGCAGCGCGCATGTTCTACGAGGGAGACCGGTTCACCCGGCAGGGTGCCCTGCCGCCCACGGTGGTCCACCTCCTGCAGGATAAAGGAAGCGTGCAGACGCTCGACGGCGCAGCGCACCACCACCGCAAGGCCCTGTTTACGTCGATGATGTCGCCCGGCTCCGTGGCGTGGCTGACCAGCATTTTTGAGAGGCACTGGAAGAAGCGGTTCGACGGGACGGAAGACCAGGCGGTCCACCTCCACTCGCAGGCGCGGCTGGTCCTCACAGCGGCGGCTTGCGAATGGGCTACCGGGCAGGAACTCTCCGAACCGCAGCTGCGGCAGCGGGCCGCGGAATTCGGTCTGATGGTGGACAAGGCCGGCACGTTTGGTCCCTCCAACTGGTGGGCACAGCTGAGGCGGCGCAGCACTGAACGGTGGGCCCGCGGCATCATTGCGGAGATCCGGAGTGGAGGGCGTCCTGCTGCTGAAGAAACCCCGGCAGCCCTGATCGCCCGGCACCGCAGCGCGGACGGAACCCTGCTGCCACTGCCTGCCGCCGGCGTCGAACTCCTGAATGTCATCCGGCCCATAGTGGCCGTGGACCGGTTCATCACGTTCGCCGGAGCCGCACTGATTGAGCACCCGCACTGGCGCAGGCGGTTCGCCGCAGGGGAATCCCTTGAAGACCTTGAACCCTTCGCCCAGGAAGTTCGGCGCTACTATCCCTTCTTCCCCGCCGTCGGAGGAGTAGCCCGGAAGGAATTCACCTGGCGGGAACACAGCTTCCGGCCCGGCACCTGGGTCCTTCTGGACCTCTACGGAACCAATCACGATCCCTCCGCGTGGACAGACCCGGAGGCTTTCCAGCCTGAACGCTTCCGATCCTGGGAAAGCGATCCCAACACCTTGGTGCCGCAGGGCGGAGGGCACGTGGAAACCGGGCACCGCTGCCCAGGGGAGGGGATCACCCTTGCGCTGGTCAAGGCGGCGGTTCTCCTCCTGGCTGCCTCGGGCCGAAGCGTACCGTCGCAGGACCTCACGGTTCCCCTCACCCGGATGCCGAGCCTGCCCCGCAGCGGGATCCTGCTGGGGCCCTCCCGGGGCAAAGCGGCGGTGTGAGGCCATGCCGCGGCCAGCCGGTAGCCGCCCCGGCCCTGATCCCTGGCCTTCCGGGCCGGGAGTTCCTGGTCCGGAATTCATCACGCAGCGCTGGTCTGATGCCGTATTCCTGCACTGGCGGATTCAGGCTTCGACGGCCGCGCGGTATCTGCCGGCCGGTGTTGAGCCGGATGTTTTCCTCGGTTCAGCGTGGGTGGGCCTCATCGGTTTTCGCCTGCACCGGACCCGCCTCGCCGGGAGGATCCCGGTGCCGTGGCTGGGGTCCTTTACTGAAATCAACGTCCGGCTTTACACCCGCGGACGAGACAGCAGTACCGGGGTGCTGTTCGTAACCCTGGACGCATCGCGGCTGCCGGCCGTTCTGGCTGCCCGTGCCGCGGGGATCCCCTACATCTGGTCCCGTTGCCGTCCGGTGAAAAGCGGGGGCACGTACGGCTACGAGGTGCGGCGCTTCGGGAAACAGGCAGCTTCCAGGTTCAGGGTCCGCCCGGACTTCGAGGCCGCTGCCATGGATGCCCTCTCCCTGGAAGTCACGGCCCGCTTCGGCGCGCACGCGGCCATCCTGGGACGCACGCTCTATGTGCCGAACACCCATCAGCAGTGGCCGCTTTACCGGGCTGAGCTGCAGGAATTCGATACGGAACTCCTGGCCGCTGCCGGGTTCGCCGTCTCCGGTCCGCCTGAATCGGTCCTCTTTTCCCCGGGAGTCCAAACGGCCTTCGGGCGGCCGTGGCAGGTCCCCGGCTAGGGCCGGCGCTGTGGCACCGCGCGTGGGGTGCCCAGGCCACAAGTGGGCGCGTGGACGGGCTGGTGATAAGTTCGGCTTGAATGTGACCCTATTCACCGCTGTCAGGGGGAGCTATGGGCAAAGCAGCCGCGGGGCCTTCTACAACAAGTGTCCGGGAAACCACCCCGGTCCGGCCGGTACCCGCACCGGACATCGCGCATGCCTGCACGTTCCCGCAGTGGAAAAAGCTCGTTTCAGAGTCCTTTGTGCCGCTCGAAGCCACGCCGGTGAAGCCAGGAGGGCAGACGTTCTCCGGACGCCTGGCCGGCCGCCGGCTGCGCGAGCTGGCCATAGTCCAGGTCGATGCCATGCCGCACCGGGTTGAGCGTACGCCAGAACTCATCAACGGGGCCGACGGCGGGTTCTACAAGCTGAGCCTGCAGCTCTCCGGCACCGGAATCCTGGTCCAGGACGGACGCGAGGCCGTTCTCGAAGCCGGAGATCTGGCCATTTATGACACGGCTGCGCCCTACACGCTGACCTTCCATGAGCAGTTCACCACTCTGGTGCTCATGTTCCCCAAACAGCTCTTGGGGCTGGCGCCGGAGGACATGGCCCAGATGACCGCCGTACGCTTGGGCCGCGGGCACCGGCTGGGCCGCGCCGTCGTTCCCTTCCTCACCCAGATAGGGCGGATGCTGCCGGAGCTGGACGGTCCCATCGGGCACCGGCTGGCCATGAATACTGTGGATTTGCTCTCCACCCTGCTGGCGGATGAGGCGCACGCCCTCCCGGATCCGGAATCCGGTGGCCAGGAGCGGCTGCTGCGCCGGGTGCAGCACTTCATCGACGGCCAGCTTGCCAATCCGGACCTCTCCCCGGGCTACATCGCGGCCGCACACTTTATGTCGGTCCGCAGCCTGCACAAGCTCTTCGAGGACTCCGGCACCACCGCTGCTGCGTGGATCCGCGCACGCCGCCTGGACGGGGCGCGCCGGGACCTCGCGGATCCCCTGCAGGCAGACGTTCCGGTGGGGGCGATCGGTGCCCGGTGGGGACTGCCGGACCCCGCGCATTTCAGCCGGGTCTTCCGTGCCGCCTACGGGCAGTCGCCGTCGGCGTACCGCTCCGGCCGCTGAGTTCTTTTCATCCGTGCGCGGGAAGACAACTGCCGCACGCGCAAAGCCAAGCAGAACAAGAGTGATCTGGCGCACAGTGGGATCAGCGATCCGTCCCGCCGTTGCAAAGGAGCAATCATGCACACCACCGAATCCCTCACCAGCTATCAGGACCTCCTGGCCGCGATACCGGCAGCCCCGGAAACACGCGAGATCCTAGACCCGGCAACCGGTGAAGTGGTCGCGGCCGCTCCCGTCCACACGCTTGCAGACCTTGAGGCTGCCGTTGCCTCCGCACGCCTGGCCCAGCCGGAATGGGCCGCCCTCGGCCACGCTGAGCGCTCCGCATACCTGCTCAAGGCCGCCGACGCCGTCGAGGCTGCTGCTGAGGCGCTCGCCGAACTCCTCTCGCGTGAACAGGGAAAGCCGCTGAACGGCCCCAACGCCCGCTTCGAAGTGGGCGCCTGCGCCGCCTGGCTGCGCGCCACGGCGTCGTTCGAACTCGAACCCGAGGTGCTGGTGGATGACGAGGGAGGCCGGGCCGAACTGCACTACCGTCCGCTGGGCGTGGTGGGTGCGATCGGCCCCTGGAACTGGCCCATGATGATCAGCGTCTGGCAGCTGGCCCCGGCGCTGCGGATGGGCAACACCGTGGTGATGAAACCCTCCGAATACACCCCGCTTTCCGTCCTGGCACTGGCTGCAGTCCTCAACCAGGCGCTGCCCGCAGGCGTGCTGCACGTGGTCTCCGGCGGCCGGGAGGTGGGCGAAGCCCTGGCCGGCCACCCGGACATCAACAAGGTCATGTTCACCGGTTCCACCGCCACCGGCAAGGCAATCATCCGTTCCTCCGCAGACACGGTAAAGCGCCTGACCCTCGAGCTCGGCGGCAACGACGCCGGCATTGTGCTGCCCGACGCGGACCCCGCCGCGATCGCCGAAGACCTGTTCTGGGGTGCCTTCATCAACACAGGCCAGACCTGCGCCGCACTCAAGCGCCTCTACGTTCACGAAGACATTTACGACGCCGTCGTTGACGCCCTGGCCGGCGTCGCAAACGCTATGCCGATGGGCGTGGGGCTGGATGAAAACAACGTCCTGGGCCCGCTGCAGAACAAGGCACAGTTCAAGATCGTCTCGGATCTGGTCCAGGCTGCGAAGGACGCCGGAGCGCGCATTGTCACCGGCGGAAATCCGCAGACGGACCAGCCGGGCTACTTCTACCCCGCAACCCTGGTCGCGGACATCGACAACGCCAACCCGCTGGTGGCGCAGGAACAGTTCGGTCCCGCCCTGCCGGTCATCCGTTACTCCACCGTCGACGAGGCAGTTGAAATGGCCAACGCCCTGGACGTGGGCCTCGGAGCCTCCGTCTGGTCCTCGGACAAAGAAGCCGCCCTCGCCGTCGCTGCCCGGATCGAAGCCGGAACCGTGTGGATCAACAAGCACGGTGCCGTTGACCCCCGGATGCCGTTCGGCGGCGCCAAGCAGTCCGGCTACGGCCTTGAGTTCGGCGTCGAAGGACTCAAGTCCCTCGGTTCGCCGCAGGTCCTCAGCTACTAACCCACCGTCAGAACAATCGAAAGCAACGAAGCTTCCATGGAAACCGAATACCTTGTGATTGGCGCCGGTTCGGCCGGCAACGTCGTCGCCCGCCGCCTGCTCGACGCCGGCAAAAAAGTCACCGTCCTCGAAGCCGGGGACCAGGACACCAACCCGGACATCGCCCACCTGAACACCCTCGGCGCCCTCTGGCACAGTCCGCAGGACTGGAACTACTACACCACAGAGCAGGCTGGCGCCTCGGGCCGGCGCATGCACCTGCCGAGGGGCAAAGTGATGGGCGGATCGCATGCCCTGAACGCGTCTATCTGGGTGCGCGGCGACCGGTGGGACTACGACTCCTGGGCTGAAGCCGGGTGTGAGGGCTGGTCCTGGGAGGATGTCCTTCCCGTGTTCAAGCAGATTGAAAACTACGACGGCGGTGCTTCCGAAACGCGCGGTACCGGCGGCCTGCTGGACGTGGTCCAGGACTTCCCGCGCAACCCCGTCCAGGAAGACATGCTGGCCGGAGCGCAGGAGATCGGCCTGCCGTTGAACCCGGACTACAACTCCGGCAGCGTCGAAGGGGTCTCCCGGATGCAGCTCAACGTCCGGGACGGCAAGCGCTTCAACACCTGGCACGCCTACCTGAAACCGGTCATGGACCACCCGAACCTGACCCTGCTGACCGGCGCGCACGTGCGCCGCCTGCTGGTGGAAGACGGCACGGTCACCGGAGTCGAATTCGAGTACGGCGGCGAACTCCGCACCGTACGGGCAGCGGAGACCATCCTGTGCGCCGGGGCCATCAACTCCGCTGAACTGCTGCTCCGTTCCGGAATTGGACCGGCCGCGGAGCTGGCGGAAGTCGGCGTCGAACCGGTCCTGGACCTGCCCGGAGTGGGCAAG
Organism: Arthrobacter sp. 7Tela_A1; assembly: GCF_049311065.1. Classification (NCBI taxonomy): domain Bacteria; kingdom Bacillati; phylum Actinomycetota; class Actinomycetes; order Micrococcales; family Micrococcaceae; genus Arthrobacter; species Arthrobacter sp. 7Tela_A1. Next base: position 136,098 of record NZ_JAXIOO010000004.1, read on the forward strand.
AACCTGCAGGACCATCTGCTGGCCCCGGTGATCTTCTCCACCGGCGCCCGTGAGGTGCCGGACGGCGAGCTGGCCCCGGCGGAAGTGCACTTTTTCGCCAAGAGCCGGCCGGAACTGCCGGTTCCGGATACCCAGCCCATCTTCTTCTCCGTGCCCATGTACTCCCAGGACTACGGCCTGGGGGAAATGACCGGGCCTGCAAACGGCTTCTCCATGCTGGGCGGGCTGGTGCGTCCGGCCAGCCGCGGCGAAATCACGCTGACTGGTCCGTCCCCGGAGGACCCGTTGCGGATCGACCTCGGTGCGCTCAGTGAGCAGGCCGACGTCGACGCGCTGGTGGCGTCGGTCCGTCAATGCCGCGAGATCGGCCGCACCGAGGCGCTGGCCGGCTGGGAGCCCAAGGAACTTCACCCCGGCCCCGGAGTCAGCGACGAAGAGCTGGAGCAGTACGTACGTGATTCCGTGGTGACCTACCACCACCAGGTTGGCACCTGCCGGATGGGTACCGATGACCTTGCCGTCGTTGATCCCGCTGACCTTCGGGTGCGCGGGCTGTCCGGAATCCGAATCGCCGACGCCTCGGTTATGCCGCTTGTGACCACAGGAAACACCAACGCCCCCACGGTGATGATCGCCGAGCGTGCTGCGGGGATGATCCTCGGCTAGCCCTTTCCCCTCCCGCCTCTTCGCCGAGATGACAGAAACTGCCCGTATGAGCGCTCATACGGGCAGTTTCTGCTATCTCGGGGGAGTGGGCGCCAGCTATTCGTCACAGAGCAGGTGGTACCAGCTGTCCGCCAGCACATCAATGGCGTGTTCCCGGTTGGGTTCGAGCTTGCGGCGGGTCCACAGTGTGGCGACGTAGTCCAGCTGTGTGTACGCGAGGGAACCGCGGACGTGGTGAGTTTCTTCAGGGAAGCGTCCGGCCTGCTCCATGCCGCGGACAAGGTCGGAGATGACTTCCTCGTGCCAGGCGTCCAGCATGGCCCGGACTTCGGGATCCACGGCCGCTGCTTCATCCAGGACGTCGAGGTAGGGCCGGAACACCGGCCACAGGGCAGCGCGGGATTCCAGCCAGGCGAGGATCCCGGAGAGTTCCCCGGCCCGCACAACGTCGACCAGTTCGACGGCGGTGGACGGACTGTCCGGCCCGCTGGCCCGGTCCAGGACAGCGTTCACCCGTGCCATGAAGTCGCGCATCAGGTCGGTCCGGGACGGGTAGTACGCGTAGAAGGTCACCCGCGTGGTGCCGGCCGCCCCGGCGATTTCGTCAATCGTGGTCGCGGCGTAACCCTTCGATGTGAAAAGCTCCAGGGCCCGCTCGACGATGGTGTCCCGCGTGAGTTGTTTCTGGGCTTCTCGCAGCGACGACATGGAATAACCCTAACTGAACCAATAGCCGCTGATGAGCCGAAACACCCGCCCGGGACACCCTGCGCGGAATCTAGGCCCGGGCCACGCTCTGCAGGGCTGCCGGGCCGGTATTCGCCAGCCGACGCAGCTTGGGAATCGGAATCCGGTAGTTCACGGCTACAGCCGTTCCGGACCCGTCGGCGTGCTGCCAGTAGAGCAGCTGGGACCCCTCCTGCGCCTCGGTTTCACAGAAGTCCGGCGGCCCGGAGACCGGAGTGGCGCCGATGCTCTTCAGGGACAGCCCGAAACCTTCGGTCCAGAAGTACGGCTGGAACTCGAGCTCCGGCGCGGCATCGCCGTGGAGCAGTCCCAGGGCAGCGGTTTTTGCCTGCTCGATGGCGCTGGTCCACAGCGGGACACGGGATGCGCCTTCTCCAGCGGGGAAGCAGGCGACGTCGCCGGCCGCGACGATCTCCGGGCGGACCCGTCCGCGGGAATCGGTGTGCAGTTCCCCGTCGGTCAGCAGGCCGGAATCGGCCAGCCAGCCGGTGTTGGGCTCATCTCCGACGGCGGAAACCACCAGGTCTGCACCCAGTTCGGTTCCGTCGGCGAGCACTACCTGCGCTCCCGAGCCGGACTCGACCACCCGGGCCCTGCCTCCGTCCACCACTCGCAGGCCCTCCCTCAGGGCAGCCTCCACGAAAAGCTGCGACAGGTGGCCCCCCAGCTGGCGGGACAGCGGCGGACCGTCGGACACGAGCGTCACGTCGCAGCCGGCATGCAGGCAGCCGGAGGCGACTTCCATGCCCAGCGCACCGCCGCCGATCACCACCACGGAGGGCTGCCCGGCAACCCGTTCCTTCAGTGCCAGTGCATCGTCGAAGGTGCGCAGCGTGACTTCCCGCGAACCGCCGTCGGACGTTCCCTCGGGCACCCGCTCGGACAGCCGCCGCGCCCGTGACCCGGAGGCGATGACCAAACCGTCGTAGGGCACGTCAGTGCCGTCTTCCAGCCGCACGAGCTGCGCCTCGACATCCAGGCCTGCCGCGCTGACGCCGAGCAGTTCGGTGGCGCCGTGCGACGGGTCAGGCAGTTCATGTGCGGTGAGCTGGTCGTTTCCGTGCAGCAGCGCCTTGGACAGTGCCGGACGGCTGTAAGGCTGATGGGTTTCGGAGCCCACCACGGTCAGCTCGCCGTCAAACCCTGCCGACCGGAGGGCGTCGCAGGCGGTCAGGCCTGCGATGCCGTTCCCGACGACGACGATTCGCCGCATCGTCATGAGGCCAGCCGGAGGGCCGCGACGGGGCAGACCCGGACGGCGGCCTTCGCCGCGTCAAGGTCGGCGCCGTCCACCTCCGGCACATCGAGGATGAGTTCGCCGTCGTCATCCAGGTGCATCAGCTGCGGTGCGGCTTCCTCACAGAGTCCGTGTCCTTCACAGCGGGGTCGGTCCAGTTCAATGCGTGTGCTCATGCGGGTATCACTTTCAAGACGGGCAGTTCTTCAATGCTTCGGGTCGTGTTGCTGGGCACACGGACTTCCTCGCCCAGCTGGATTTCGGTGATGTGGCGCCCCAGGGCGCCGATGATGGCGTGGCCCTCGAACCGGGCCAGTCCCTGTCCGGCGCAGCCGTGCGGCCCGTAGCCGAAGGACAGGTGGTCCACCGGGTTACGGGTGATGTCAAAGGCATCCGCGTTCTCGTAATGCCGGGGATCGCGGTTGCCTGCGCCGAAGAGGATGCCCAGCTGGGCACCGGCGGGAATGAGGGTTCCGTCGATTTCCACCTCGCGGGTGGTGGTGCGGCCCCAGACATGGATGGGCGGCCAATACCGCAGCACTTCGGCGAACGCGGAGGAGACAAGGTCCGGGTTCTCCCGGAGCAGGGCCAGCTGCTCGGGGTGCCGGCCAAAGAGCGCGACGGCGTTGCCGATCGCAGCGATGGTGGTGTCCACCCCGGCACCGAGGTACTGGTGGATGATGTGCCCGGCCGTTCCCTCGGGAATGTCCCCGCGGGCTTCGGCGTCGAAAATTCCGCGGCCGATCGACCCCGGTGCCAGATCTGCGGCAGTGACGGAGGAGCACCAGCCGTAGAGCTCTCCCGCAATCGGAAAGTTCTCCTGGGTGCGCTGGTTCAGCGGGCCTAGGACCTGCATGGCGGCCTGGCCCCAGCGCAGCATGTTGTCCTTGACCGTTCCGGTGAAGCCAATCAGGTCGGCAACGATTTCCAGCGGGAAGGCCCGCGCCAGCGCGTCAATGGCCTCGAAGCTGCCGCTGGCGGCGAGTTCGGCGACCAGCGTGTCCGCCTTTTCATCGATGACAACCTTCAGTCCGCGCAGCGCACGCGGGGTGAGGTTCTCGGAGAGTACTGCCCGGAGCTGGGTATGTACGGGAGGATCGGAGGCCAGTGAGGTGCCCTGCAGGGCTTCATTCACCATCGGGTTGAAGCCCAGTGTTGTGGAGGAGAAGGTCTCCGGATCGCCGAGCACTTCCCGGATCAGGTCGTAGCGGGTGAGGGCGTACACGTCGTTTTTCGGAAGGTAGACCACACCTGCCTGTTCACGGAGGGCGGCGTAGGTGGGGTACGGATCAACAAGGACGGCGTCGTCCCACAGGTCGATGTTTGATTCGGCAGTCATGGTGGACTCGCTCTCGGATTCTGGGTCGGATCGGTGGAGGTGGAAGGTGTTAGTCGCGGGCGGGAACGGGTGTGGCCACTGATTCGGCCTGGACAGCCGGCGCGGAGGAGGATCGGCCCGGGACGAACAGGGTGAGCAGTGCGGAAACCGTGGCGGTGATGCCTGCGACGAGGTAGACCGTCTGGAAGCCCTGGCCCAGCGCGGAGCCGGCCGCGCCCTGGATGCCGGGCTGGGCGGAGTTCAGTGCTTGGACCATGCCGTCCACCGCAGTTTGGGGCGCGCCGGAGGCCAAAGCCTGCCCGCTAAACCCGGCGATGACGTCCGGCCAGCCGGAGAGGAACGCCAGGGGCGGAATCTGTGCCAGTCCCTCCGCGGCCTCGGCCGGCAGACCTGCCCCGGAAAGGATCCCCGCCAGCGGGGCTGCGAAAAGCGAGGCTCCGACGCTGAAGGCAATGGCCGATCCGACAACCGGACCGAGGGCGAAGCCGAGGTCGCGCAGCAGGTTGGTGGTGGCCGATGCCATGCCGATTTCCTGCGGCTGCACGGTGTTGATGGCAACGGCAGTGACGGAGCCAACGGTCAGCGCGAAGCCGGTGCCCAGGAGCGCCAGCGGCGGGATGAAGGCGGTCCAGGGGGTGCCGCCGTAGGCTTCCGGAGTGCCGAGTGAGAAGGTGGACAGCCAGTAGCCTGCCGCTGCCATCAGCGCAAAGCCCGAGGTCAGCACCCAGCGGGGCGCGACGTGGTGGATGAGCCAGCCCACCACGGGAATAAAGACGAAGGCAGGACCCTGGATGAACACAAACAGGACGCCGACCTTCCAGGTTTCCGTCAGCGCCAGGCCGCCCACGGCAACGGAGGTGCTGAAGCAGACCGCGAGGAAGGCGAACATGCCGATGACGGCCACGATCCCGGTGATCGAGTAGGCCCGGTTCTTGAAGAGTGAAAGGTGGATCAGCGGCTGGCCGGTGCGGGATTCAATAACGATGAACGCGGCGAGGAGCGCGGCGCCGATGACATAACCGGTGATCACGACGGGAGCTCCGAATCCGGAGTCCACGGCGGTGACGGTGGCGAAGAGGGCTGCGATCAGGCCCAGTGCCAGCGTTGCCTGTCCCGGAAGATCGAGCTTGCGGCCCTGCGGTGCGGCGGAATCCTGGGCGCGTACGGCCAGGATCAGCAGGACGACGGCGATGCCGGCGGCCACGAAGTACGCCACGCGCCAGCCGCTGTAGATGTTCGGGTCTCCGGGCTGGGCGCCGGGGATGGTGAAGAGCTGCGACGTGAGACCGGCCAGGACCGGAGAAATGACGGCGCCGAGGGACAGGAAGCCGGCCCACGTGGCGATCACCTTGGAACGGGCCCGGGGGTCCGGGGTGATGGCGGCGATCATCGACAGCGAGATGGGGAAGAGGATGCCGGCCCCGATGCCGCCGATGGCCTGAGCGGCGATCATCACTCCGGTGACGGGAGCCAGCGCGGCCAGGACAGATCCGGCGACGGTGAGGGCTGCGCCTGCAATCAGCAGTTTCTTGCGTCCGAAGAGATCCCCGAGGACGCCCCAGCTGAGCTCAAAGACAACGACGCCGACCATAAACACACCGGCGATCCAGGTCAGTCCTGCCCCGGAGGTGTGGAACTCCGCGGCGAAGGTGCCGTTTAGGGCCCCCGGCAGTGCGTTGGTCATCTGGGCGAGGGTGACGGCGCTGTAGGCGGCAAGGAAGGTCGCCCGAACGGAGCCACCACCCGCCGTCGGCATGTTCTGGCTCATCGCGAAAACTCCTTCGTTTCCTGTAAGGCAGGCGGATGTGTTTGGGTGACCGGCGTCACAGGAGACAGTGTGAGGGGAAGCTTTACACCGTGTCAATAGCTACAACAGTGCATACGCGTCACAAACGTACCGATAAGACTTTGCTTGACAGCGTGTAAAGAAAACTGTGAGGATAACCACACACAACAGTGGGCATGGCGCAGGTCACACCCGCTTCCGCACCAATCTCCAAGGAGACGCCACGTGAGCGACTTCGCCGGCGACGACGCCAGCACCCCCTCCGGCCAGCAGGTCAACACAGTCCTGGGTCCCGTTCCCGCGGCCGAGCTGGGAGTCACAGCCATCCATGAAGCCCTGCTTTCGGTGGTTCCCGGCGCGGAATATGCTCCGGAGATCAGCATGGACCGTGCGGAAATCTTCGCGGTTCTCGCCCGCAAGCTGCGGGACTTCAGCAACGCCGGGGGCGGCACGGTCGTGGACAGCACCGGCATGTTCCACGGACGGGACCTGCCGCTCTACGAGGCGCTGTCCCGGGCCACCGGGGTGCACATTGTGGCCTCGACCGGCATGGGTCCCGAGGAGATGCTGGGCGGATACTTCCTCACCCCGCAGACCAACCCGCCCACCCCGTGGCCCGCGGAGAAGTTCGCGGACCTCTTCTCCAAAGAGGTGAGTGAGGGCATGGTCGTTCCGCGCCTGGAACGCCGGGCAGCTGCCGGGCTGGTTACCACCGCGGCAGACCGTGCCGGGATCACCCCCACTGAGGAGAGCCTCTTCCGGGGTGCTGCCCGCGCTGCCCTGGCCACCGGCGTTCCCGTCTCGCTTCGCTTCGGGACCGACTCGGTCCGCGAACTCGAACTGGTGCTGGATGAAGGACTTCCGGCGGACCGCGTGGTGGTCGGCGGGCTGGACCGCAAAGACTATGCGGGCAGCGCCGTCGAAATTGCCCGCCGTGGAGCCTACGTGGGGATCGACCATGTGGGCCTGAACGACGACGGCGGTTATCTCGACGACGCCGGTCGAGCAGCCCTGGTCCTGGAGCTCGTGGCAGCAGGCTGCGCGGACCGCATCCTGCTCTCCTCCAACGCCATAGGTGCCGCGTTTGGCCAGCCTGACTACGACCTTCCGTACGGCCACGTGCTGACCAGCTTCCTGCCTTTCCTGGGTGCGCAGGGCCTCTCCGAGGCGGATGCCCGGCTTATCACGGCCGAGAACCCGCAGCGGCTTCTTTCCGTCCGCTAAGGACCCTCCCACAGTTTTCAACTAATTTTCGAGGTGTTGGTTTGTCGAAGGTAAACACAGTATTAGGAACGATTCCGGCAGAAGAGCTGGGAATCGTGGCGGTCCACGAGCACATCGGCTACGGCATGCCGGGCAGCGAGCTGGACTCAAAGTGGTGGAAGACGCCGGAGGAACGGTACGCGGAGACGGTGCCGAAGCTGCGGCAGTTCCACGAGTACGGCGGGGGCACCTTCGTGGACGCCACCGGCATCTGCAACGGCCGCGACGTGGACTACTACAAGTCCCTGTCGAAGAAGACCGGCGTGCACATTGTTGCCTGCACCGGATTCGTCGGCGGCGACACCGCCCTGCCGCACTTTGCACGCGCCAGCGTTGAATACCTCGCCAAGGTCTTCGTTCATGAGATCACCGTCGGCATCGGCGACACCGGTGCCAAAGCCGGCGTCATTAAGGTGGGTGTCAGCCGCGGCGGCCGCATGACCGAACTGGACAAGCGCATCTACCGTGCCGCAGCCCGTGCGGCCGTGGCCACCGGCGTCCCCATCCTGACCCACCTGGCCATCGACCCGCAGCCGGCAATCGACATCTTCAACCAGGAAGGGCTGCCGCTGGACCGTGTGCTCTTCGGCCACGCCGATGACGGACTGAACGCCCCCAACACCCCCAGCGAATGGATCATGGGCCAGGGCGGCCGCATCGGCTTCGACACCTTCGGGTATGAGACCGAGCTCCCGGATCCGCCGTTCTGGGCACGCCCGCGCAAGGAACGCCTGGACCACTTTATGGACCTGGTGGAAAAGGGGCACCTTAACCAGCTGCTGGCCTCCGCCGACGCCAACTGCAGCCCGCTGGGCTGGCCCGGCGTCAAGGGCCACACCGTGAACTACATCTTCGAGGACCTGATCCCGGACCTGCGCCGGGCGGGCCTGGACGAAGCGTCCATCAACGCGCTCTTCATCGACAATCCCGCCGATTTCCTCTCCATCCACGGTTAGTCCAGCACCTCCATTCCCGACGGCGCAGTGACGCGCTGCTAAGAGAAAGCGATAACGCCATGAAGATTTCCGAGATCAAAGACCTGAACATTGCCATCGTTGGCGGCGGTTACGGCGGTGCGGCGGCCGCCATCGCCCTGCGGCACATCGGCGCCGAGAACGTCCACGTCTACGAGCAGGCGCCCGCCCTTGGCCAGGTGGGTGCGGGCATTGGCCTGCGTCCCATCACGGTCGAGCACTTCCGCAAATGGGGCATCTTCGAGGAGATCGCCGCGGTCAGCTCACCGAGTGACTACCTGGAGATCCTCAGCGCCGACGGCAAGCAGGTCCTGGTGCAGGAAGTGTGGCCGCAGCTGAACGACTTCGCCCAGCCGAACCACACCCGCATCATCCACCGCGGAGACTTCATCGACGCGCTGCTCGGTGTCCTGCCGCAGGAGATGGTGCACCTGGACCACAAGCTCACCAGCATCGAGGACCAGGGAGCGGCCGCCACCCTCACCTTCGACAACGGCAACACCGTCACGGCGGACCTGGTCATTGGCGCCGACGGCATCCGTTCCCTGGTGCGCAAGCAGCTCTTCTCCGACCAGGAACCGGTTTTCGCCGGCGAGCACGCCTACCGCGCTGTGATTTCACTCGAGGATGCCTTCGGCCTTGGTGCCGACGACGACAATCCCCGGTTCTACATGGGCCAGAACGGCACCATTGCCTACAACCTGCCGCTGCGGCACCGCGGGGAGGTGTCCTACGACATCACCGCGCCGTCGGAAGACGGCTCCTGGGCCCCGGAAATCACCAACGACTACCTGGTCTCCCTGCTGGACGGCTTCGACGAGCGGATCGTCAAGATCGCCGCCAACCTGGACATCAGCACGGTCACCAGCCGCTCGGTCTTCGACATCGACCCGGTCGAGAACTGGCACACGGACAGTGTTGCCCTGCTCGGCGACGCTGCCCACGCCATGCTGCACCACCAGGGCCAGGGCGCCAACTCGGCCATCCTGGATGCCGGCGGGTTAGCCGACGCCCTGCTCGCAGCGGACTCCGTGAAGGAAGCCCTCGCGCTTTATCAGGCCACCCGCAAGCCGGTTACCGATGAACTGCAGCGGCTCTCCCGCCTGGGCTGGAACGCAAACGAGGTCGAGAACGCTTTCCCCGAAGCTGCCCAGGCCAAGTAAGAAAGACAGTTATGCCTATCCACCCTGAAATTGCCAAGATCCTCGCGCACCTGCCGGCTCCGCCGGAGGGTCCGCTGAATCCGGAAGCCATGCGCGCTGGCGAAGCGGAACAGGTACCCGCGCTGGAGGAGCGGCTTCCCGTGCACGCTGTGGAGGACATGATGGCCTCCACAGCTGCCGGGAACGTTCCGGTGCGGATCTACACCCCGGAGGAGGCCGACTCCTACGGGATCCTGGTCTACTTCCACGGCGGAGCGTTCTTCCTCGGCAGCCTGGACACCCACGACCACGTAGCCCGTTCGCTGGCAAAGGAAAGCGGATTCAAGGTCATCTCGGTGGGCTACCGGCTGGCTCCGGAGGCCGCTTTCCCCGCGGGTCTTCAGGACAGCTACGCCGTTCTGCGCTGGGCCGCGGCGCAGGGGGAGAAGCTGAAGTGGGACGGTAAGAACCTCGCCGTCGCAGGCGACAGCTCCGGCGGAACCTTCGCGGCCGCCGTTACGGCCATGGCCAAGGACGACGGGTTCGATGCGATCTCGCACCAGATCCTCTTCTACCCGTCGCTGGACCTGGACTTCGACGAAGACCGCTACGCCTCGCTGCGGGAAAACGCTGTGGGGTACGGGCTGGAAACTGCCGGGTTGAAACCCTTCAACGCGTTCTACCTGGACAGCGGAGCCGACCCCGCAGACCCGCTGGTTTCACCGATCAAGCGCGGGGACCTCAGCGGCCTGCCCAAGGCCCTGGTCATTACCGCGGAGTTTGATCCGCTGCGCGATGAGGGCGAGCTGTACGCCCAGCGCCTGCACAGCGCCGGCGTCGAGACCGTGCTGAGCCGGTACGACGGCGCGAACCATGGGTTCGTAGCCAACTTTTCCTGGATCCCGGAGTTCTACGCGGCTCTGGAGGAAGCGGGCCGGTTCCTTCGCGGGAGGGAATCCAAGTGAGTGCCGCGGTCCATCCGCTGGTCTCGCCGTGGGGCCGGTTCGGGTTGTACAGCTACTTCATCGATGCACCGGAACCTGCCATCGTGGACACCGGCATCGCCTCCTCTCCTGCTGAAGGGCTGCTGCCGGCCCTGCAGCAGCTGGGACGCAGCATTGAGGACGTGCGCTGGATCCTGCTCACGCACGGGCACATCGACCACTTGGGCGGAGCGCAGGCACTGCATGACCTAACCGGCGGCAAGGCCAAAGTGGTGATCCACGAAGCTGACGCACCACTGCTGCGCTCGCGGCAGGCCCACGTCGATGAATACGTCCAGGGCCGCAGCCGGTACCTGAACGCCCCGGACGGGGCACAGCAGCAGGCGCAGACTGCCCAGGCCGTGATTTCCGGCGAGATGGAACCTGCCGTCCTGGTGCGCGGCGGGGAAACCCTGTCCCTGGGCGGGGATGTGCGCGTGAAGGTGCATGCGGTTCCCGGGCACACACCGGGGTCCGTGGCCTACCAGCTGGACGATGCGGTGTTCGCGGGAGACGCGGTGCAGATCCATGGGGCGGCGAACCGGTTCCCCGGCTACACCGATCCGGACGCCTACCGCTCGAGCCTCGCATACCTCCGGGACAAGGTCCGGCCGGAACGCCTGTACCTCGGACACCCGTACCGCGGGGCGGACGGTGAGCCCTACGGCGTCGAACTCGATGCCGCGCAGGCCCGCCGGGCGCTGGACGAGTCCCTAGCCCTCGAGGCGCGGATCCGGGGGAGCGTCACGCGCTGCCTGGAAGCCGGCCTGGCAGCGACGGACTCGGTCTACTCGCCCTTCGAGCCGGTCGCCGCTGAGCTGGGCTACACCTCTGATCCCACACTGGAACCCTCGCCGTTCTTCACCACCCTCGACGGCTACCGCAGCCGGTTCACCCAGTAGATTTCCACAAGGAGCCGCACCACAAATGGCCACTTTCCAGACGATTAATGCCGGCGGGATGCCGATCACGGTCCAGAAGGACCTGCGCGTTCCCATGCGCGACGGCGTCGAACTCGCTGCTGACGCCTATCAGGGGGCAGCGGACAAACCCCGTCCGGCGCTGGTGGCGCTGAGCCCGTACGGCAAGGAACTGCAGGCCATGGCGCTGACCATGCCGCCGCAGCGCCGCCCGAGCCCCATGTGGGACGGATGCATCGAGGCCGGGGACATAGCGCGGATCGTGAAGGAGGACTACGTCCACGTCATTGGTGACCTGCGCGGTTCCGGGGATTCCGGCGGAGAACACATCGGCAACTACAACGCCGGCGGGGTTTCCCTCGGCGAGGACGCCTACGACTTCATTGAATGGGTAGCAGCCCAGCCCTGGTGCGACGGCAACGTGGGCATGGTCGGCATCTCCTACTTCGGCTCCATGCAGGTGCTCGCTGCCGCCGAACGCCCGCCGCATCTGAAGGCCATCTTCGTCTCCGGCGGCCACTACGACTTCTACGAGACCACCTACCACGGCGGCGTGATGTGGTTTATGCCGCGTGCTGCGCGGGAAGGCCGCGGCGGAGACTCCGGCTGGGCATTCACCGACCGGGTGAAGTCCCGGATGGTGGAGAAGTACTCCCCGGAGGAGCTGAAGAAGCTGGTCGCCGAGCGGCTGGCCGATCCCGACGTCGCGGCCTGGCCCAACCTGGTGCATGTGCTGAACTATCCGACGAACCACGAGGCCTGGTTCGACATCGTGATGAACGACGTCGACGGCGAGTGGTACGAGGAGCGCAATCCGATCACGCTTGCCCCGAACATCGACATCCCGGTCTGGCTGCAGCTGGACCAGGGCCGCGGCTGGACGCTGGACGGCACGATTGAGCTGTTCAATGCGCTGAAGGGTCCGAAGAAACTGGACATCGGCCCCTACCCGCCCATGCAGTCCCGGCCCTTCATCGAAGAGCACGACAAGATGTTCCGCTGGTACGACTACTGGATCAAGGGCATCGACAACGGTGTCATGGACGAGCCCGCGGTCAGTGTATTCGTGGAAGGCTCCCGCGAGGTCATCACGGCCGATGCCTGGCCGCCCAAGGAAGTGGAGTACAAGCCGCTGTACCTGCGCACCCGGCGCAAGCTCGGCGTCGAACCTGAACTGATGGGAACGGAATACGCCGCGCCCGACGGCTTCTACCAGGCCCCGCTGACAGTGACGGACAAGGTGGAGATCCTTTCCTGGTCCACGGACGTGTTCGAGTCGCCGACAGAAATGATCGGAACCGGAGCCGCGCACCTGTTCGTGGAGATTGACCAGCCGGACACCAACTTCATTCTCAGGCTCTGGGATGCGGCGCCCAACGGCAAACGGCAGCTGATCACCACCGGTTACCTGAAGGCCTCGCACCGGGAGCTGTACGAAGAACGCACCACCGAGGGCAACCCATACCACCCGCATACCCGTTCCGTGCCGGTGGAACCGGGCAAGGTCGAGGAGTACGTGGTGCGGCTCTACCCGTTCGCGAACACGTTCCTGCCGGGGCACAAACTCGTGGCTGAACTCTCCAACAACGAGCCCCTGGCCGACGAGCACAACGCGCTGCTTCCCCCGGATGCCTTCCACCTGCCGGTGGGCCGGCCGGTGACGCACAAGGTCTACCGCGACGCCGAGCATCCCTCCCGGCTGGTGCTGCCCTTCACGGTGTCCTAGCGTCCCACCCTGCCCAC